>NZ_BAAILO010000183.1:0-249 GCF_054589115.1 Cupriavidus sp. 8B
GGCATGGGTACAGCCGAACCGCCAGACGGCGCTGGCGGCGCGGACGTTGGCGACGGTGCCGGCTGCTGCAAGGGGGGAATCGAGACCTCCGACTGTGCTCTAGCCGGCAAGGAGACGAGGGAGAGCAGCGACAGTAGTGCCAGTAGCGCGGCAACGGCGGCGCGGAGGATCGTGGTTCGTTTCATGTCAGCTTTACTTCCCGGACGATGTGCCGCGATTGAACACGGTCTGTCGGAGCTGCTGCAGTTC
>NZ_BAAILO010000184.1:0-451 GCF_054589115.1 Cupriavidus sp. 8B
CACACTTGAAGAGGCCTTGCCGCTCCGCTCGGACATTTCCACCGACGAGATCACACCCGCCTACATTTGCTACTACTACGACGAGAAACTCGGGGACTACCCATACCTTGGCCTCGACTGCGCAGGGACTCGTCCGGTGACGGAGGGCAGCGTGAAGTCGGGCGGATTCGCGGTCACAGTCGCGGGCCGCCGCTACGGAAAGGGATCGTCTCGGGAAGCAAGTCCGTTCGCGGAGCACAGTGCGGGCATCCGACTGGTGATCGCCGAGAGTTTCGAGCGAATCTATCGGCAAAATTGCCACAATCTAGGCATGCTTACCTCCACCGACTTCGGCCTGATCGAGCGGATCAGGCGGGGGGAAGATATCCCATTGGAAGAATTCACGCGCGGAGAGAACGAACTCACCGCCGAGTTGATTCGCCAAGGAGGACTCTTTAGGCTGACCCGGGCA
>NZ_BAAILO010000185.1:0-388 GCF_054589115.1 Cupriavidus sp. 8B
CGTGGGCAATGTGACTGCGCGAAAAAAGGCCGGCATATCTGCCGGCCAAGCGTCCTTGCGCCCAGTGAACAAAGGCAAGGTCGATATGACTTGTCTCCAGCGGACCCCGACAGCGCGCTGGCTAATATCGCGAGCGGTATTAGAAGCGGTGACGCACGCCAACCATGGCGCCGGTCTGGTTCTGGCCAGGGAGAGTGTTCATTGCGTTGGTCACGCCGTAGGTTGCCTGCCCTTTGTTTTTCACGTAGCCGAGAAGCACGTAGGCGTCAGTGCGCTTGGACAGGGCATAGTCGGCATTCAAGACGTACATCCACGAACTGTTGCTGTCCTTGCGGGCGTCGGTGTAGTATGCCGCGCCAGTCAGGCTGAAGGCGGGAGTGAACTTGTA
>NZ_BAAILO010000186.1:0-295 GCF_054589115.1 Cupriavidus sp. 8B
GGTCTCGGTGGGTGTCGCCTATGACCAATACCAGGGCAGCACAGTCGCCACATCGGGCGCAGCCGCCAAGCGCGCCGCGATTGGCGGTGCATATGCTTTCGGTGATGCCAAGGTGTTTGCCGGCTACCGCTGGATGCGTGACGAACTCACCAGTGCGACCGCAGTCCGCCAGGACAACCTGTACTGGGTTGGCGCGCTGTACAAGTTCACTCCCGCCTTCAGCCTGACTGGCGCGGCATACTACACCGACGCCCGCAAGGACAGCAACAGTTCGTGGATGTACGTCTTGAATGCC
>NZ_BAAILO010000187.1:0-30294 GCF_054589115.1 Cupriavidus sp. 8B
GCCCCATCCGGCGCGCCTTTTTTGCCTACTTTTTTGGCAAGACAAAAAAGTAGGTCGCCGCCCCGCAGGGGTGGTGAAACTGCAGTTGACTTTGACGTTAAGCAGTTGCAGTTGCAGTTGCAGTTGCAGTTGCAACCAACAACCCCAATCGCCCCCCAATCGCCCCCCAATCACCCGGAGCCATCCCAAATGGAACGCATTGACTGCGCCGTAATCGGCGCCGGCGTAGCGAGCACGGGATTCCCGGCCTGCTCAACCTGTTTGGCATCGAGTCGCCCGGGCTGACGGCATCGCTGGCTATCGGCGAATACGTGGGTAAGCGGGTGGCGGCGTCAGCGCACTGATTGCGGCCCTCATGCCGCAGGCCGCGCCCCCTCGAACGCATCCTGCAGCAGTTGCCGGATCGCCGCCCTCTCCAGCGCTCGCGGATTCGGGTACTGGTCCAGCAAGGCGAGCTCGCAAGCGCGATCCAGATCGGCGAGCTGCATGCCGATATCGCGCAGCGCAACCGGTGCGCCATTGTCGCGGGCCAGATCGAACAGCGCTTGTGGAGCGCTCGCCGCGCCAAGCGCCGATGCCACCGTGGCGATCGCCTGCGGCGCGGCGCTCGCGTTATAGGCCAGCGCGTGCGGCAGCACGATGGTGTGCACCTCGGCGTGCGGCAGGTTGAAGCTGCCGCCCAGCGTATGGCACAGCTTGTGGTGCAGCGACATGCCAACGTTGGCCAGCACGCTGCCGCACAACCACGCGCCATACAGCGCATCGCTGCGGGCGGCCAGCATGTCCGGCGCGCTGCCGCTGGCGTGCGCCTGGCGGATCGCGGGAAGCGCGCGGCCCAGCGCGGCGATGCCTTCGCGGGCCATCAGGCTGGTGACGGGATTGGCGTCGCTGGCGTAGAGCCCTTCGGCGGCGTGCGCGATGGCGTTGATGCCGCTGGTCACGCTCAGCATCAGCGGCAGGCCGAGCGTGAGCTCGGGGTCGTACACCACGGTGCGCGGCAGCACGCGCGCGTCGCGGCCGGTGCGCTTGATGCCGCCTTCGGTCAGGCCGAAGATCAGTGTCATCTCGGAGCCCGAGTACGTGGTGGGCACCGCCACGATCGGCAGGCCCGACTCCAGCGCGATGGCTTTGCCCAGCCCGATGGTGGAGCCGCCGCCGATCGCCACCGCGCAATCCGCGCCCAGGCGCGCGGCCTGCTCGCGGGCGGCGCGCGCGGATTCGATCGGCACGTGCATCACGGCACCGTCGAAGACGCCCGCGGCACGCGCGCCCAGCAGGTCCGCCACGTGCTCGGCCTGGCCGCGCTGGCCTGGCGTGGACAGCACCAGGACGCGGTGCGCGCCCAGCGCGTCGATCTCGGCACCGAGCTGGCCCAGCGCGCCGGCGCCAAACACCACGCGCTGCGGATGGCTTTGGTAGACGAAGGATTTCATGATGCGCTTGCTCAGTCGGCCACGATATTGCGGCTCTTGATCACGCGGGCCCAGCGCTGGGATTCGCTCTTGACCAGCGCATTCATCTCCTGCCGGCCGCCCGCCACCACCTCGAAGCCACCGTCAGCCAGGCGCTGCGCCACCTTGGGGTCGCGCAGGGTGGCGCTCATGTCCACCGCGAGCCGGTTCAGGATGGCTTCGGGCGTCTTGGCCGGCGCGATCATGCCCACCCACGAATAGACTTCGAAGCCCTTGTAGGTCTCGGCAATCGCCGGCACCGCGGGCAGGTGCGCATCGCGTTTGGGCGAGGTCACCGCCAGCGCGCGCAGCTTGCCGCCCTGGATATGCGGCAGCACCAGCGGCAAGCTGGCAATCATCGAATCGACGTGGCCGCCAAGCAGATCCGAGATGGCCGGGCCGCCGCCCTTGTAAGGCGTGTGGATGCCGCTGGTGCCCGCGGTCTCGTGGAACAGCTCGGCCGCCAGCTGGTTGGAGCTGCCGGCGCCCACCGAGGCATAGGAAACGGTGGCCGGCTTCCTGGCGGCGGCCACGTAATCCTGCAGCGTCTGGAACCGCGAGCTGGCCGGCACCACCAGCACCATGGGCGAGCGCACCATGTACGACACGCCGGTCAGGTCCCGCTCGGGCGCGTAGGGCAGCTTCGGATACATCGAGGATTCGGTGGCGAAGGAGTCGAAGATCATCCCCACCGTGTAGCCGTCCGGCGCGCTGCGGGCGATGGCGCCGGTGCCGATGGTGCCGCCCGCGCCGGCGCGATTCTCGATGACCACCGTCTGGCCAAGGCGGCTGCGGAAGTCCTCCTGGATCTGGCGGCCCACCTTGTCGACCGTGCCGCCGGCCGCGAACGGGATGATCAGCGTGACCGGCTTGGCCGGGTAGGCCTGCGCGTGCGCGCCCCCGGCAAAGCCCAGCGCCAGCGCGGCCGTGGCGGCCATGCGCCGCAGCACCGCCTTGCCGCGCGCGGCGGCGACGGGTTGATCGGGCCTGCTAGTCTCCAGTCTTATCGTCATTATGTTTTCCTGTTGCGGTGATCGTGCCTCGCCGCACCGTGCCCGCCGAGGCGGGTGCTCGATGCTCTGCTTTTGCCAAATTCGCCAAGATGGCCCGAGCAGGAGGCCTGCGATCGATGCTAACCTGTAGCATCGGCCGGGGCAATCGGGTCTGGCCGCGAAATGCCTTTGCACAGGACGCACAAATGGAATCGGCGAAATTTGCTGAGAATCTTTCGATCTTTGTCGAGGTGGCACAGGCGCGCAGCTTCTCCGCCGTGGCCCGCCGCAAGGGCATGGTGGCCTCATCGGTGGCCCGCCAGATCGATTCGCTGGAGAACGAGCTGCAGGTGGCGCTGTTTACCCGCTCCACCCGCGCACTGGTCCGCACCGACGCCGGCAACCTGCTGTTCGAGCGCGCGGTCAAGATCCTGCACGACATGACCGACGCGCGCAGCGAGGTCACCTCGCTGGAGCAAGGCGTGAGCGGCCTGCTGCGCGTAAGCTGCCTGCCCGCCTTTGGCCGGCGCCACGTGGTGCCGCACCTGGCCGCCATCTATGACAAGTACCCGCGCCTGGCCATCGAGCTGGACCTGACCGAGCGCATCGTCGACCCCGTGGTGGAACGCATCGACCTGGTGATCCGTGTGGGCCAGCAAGCGGACAGCAGCCTGATCGCCCAGCGCGTGGCCAGCCAGCGTTACGTGATCTGCGCTGCGCCGGCCTACCTGGCGCGCCACGGCAAGCCGCGGCACGCCAGCGAGCTGGGCAGCCACCGGCTGATCGACCGCCGCCACAGCACCAGCATGCGCGGCTGGCGGGAGCTGCTGGATGGCGACGTCGCGCAACAGGCCATGTTCGCCTTCGAGTGCGACGACTGCGATGCGCGGCGGCTATCGGTGCTGCAGGGGCTGGGCATTGCCCTGATGCCGGACTGGTCGATCGGCGGCGATATCGGCGATGGCCGTCTGATCGAGCTGGAAATGGATGGGCTGGCCCCGCAACCGGAAACCGGCATCTACCTGCTGCGCGCACTGCCGCGCGCCAGCGCCAAGGTGCGGGCATTCTGCGAGCACCTGAGCGCCAGCATCGGCAGCCCGCCGCGCTGGCAGGTGGCCATGGCGCCGGTGGGCGAGTAGCGCGGGCTTGTGCAGGCTTGTGCAGGCTTGTGAGGAATACGCAGGATTACCCACACCAGCCGGGCCGCGCTATTCGCCTGGCAGCAGCCCCAGGGCAATCGCCGTGCGCACCGCCTGCAAGCGGTTTCCCACATCGAGCTTGCGCATCACGTTGCGCATGTGGTGGGAAATGCCGTGCTCGGAGATGCCGAGGATCTGCCCGGCCTCCCAGGAAGTCTTGCCCAGCGCCACCCAACGCAGCACCTCCAGCTCCCGCGCCGTCAGCGCCACCGCCGGCCCGGCGCGCCCGCGCGCGATCACGCAGAAGCGGTCGAGCACGGCTTGCGTGATGGACGGGCCAAACAGGCGCGCGCGGCAGACGGCGGCCTCATCGTCGCCCGCGCTGCCATCGAGCGACAGCAGCGCCAGCGTGCCCATCTCGCGGCTTGGCATGCTGGCGGAAAAGGCAATGGCCGCGGTCAGCCGGCGGTCCAGTTCGGCCCGCGCCAGCGCCGCGTCGCCGGGGACCCGCACCAAGGGCTCCCCGCTGCTGCACACCACCGGCCCCAGGGAATCGCGCGCCTTGACCACCAGCGCTGCCAGGGCCTCGCCGTGGGCTTCCAGCGGCAGGCTGGCGCCGCCAGGCAGGCTGGTCAGCGAACCGGCACTAGCAGCGCCGGATGCGCCGGATCCCGGCAGCCCCCTGTAGCGCAAATAGAAATGATTGAACCCGAGCAGCCTGGCGGCGGTGCAGACGGCGCCCGCCAGCCCCTCGATATCCTGGGCACGGTCGATGTCGCCAAGCAGCATGGCCAGGGCGGAGGGTGCATCGGCGGGAATCGCGGCGCCAAGCGAAATATCGGGAGAATGCATGTGTAAAAACCGCCCACCTGCTGCGGGATGACTTGTGTCAAACGCCCATCATAAGCGCGTTTCCCGCGCGGGCAGCGTAAAGCGGAATGTGGCGCCCGTGCCCGGCTGCTCGTCGGCCCAGATGCGCCCGCCGTGCGACTCCACCACCGAGCGGCAGATCGACAAGCCCATTCCCATGCCCAGGCCCTCGGGCCTGGTGGTAAAGAACGCGTCGAACAGGTTCGGGATATTCGCCGGCGCAATGCCCGGGCCCGTGTCCTGCACCGTGCAGAGCACCCGCGGCGGCGCGGCGCTGAGCCGTTCGCACCGCACCAGGATCGAACGCTGGCCGGCGGGCACCGCCGCGCAGGCCTGCATGGCATTGAGCAGGAGGTTGATCAGCACCTGCTGCAGCTGGATGCGATCGCCCAGCACCGCCGGCAGGCCCGGCACCACATGGGCGGACACCGCCACGCCCTGGTTGCGCATCTCCGGCATCAGCAGCGCCAGGGATTCATCCAGGGCCGCGCCCAGGTCCACGGGCGCGCGCTGCGGCGCGCTCTTGGCCGCCAGCGCGCGCGTGCGGCCAATGACGGCGCTGGCGCGCCGGCCCTCGCTGATCATGCGCTGCACCGCGCTGCGCGCTTCCTCCAGGTTGGGTTGCGGCCGGTCCAGCCAGCGCAGGCAGGCTTCCCCATACGTGATGATGCCAGCCAGTGGCTGGCTGACTTCGTGCGCGATGGATGCCGTGAGTTCGCCCAGCACGGCGATGCGCGACACGTGCGCCAGTTCCGCCTGCGCCACGCGCAGCACTTCCTCGGCGCGGCGGCGCTCCGTGATATCGGCCACGGTACCGACAAAGCCAAGGCTGTGCTCGCTGTCCCGGCGCGGCTGTCCCACGCAGATGAGGTGCTTCTCTTCGCCGTTGTGGCAGACAATGCGGAACTCCTGCTGGAACGGCACGCCCTCCTTGCACGCGCGGGCCATGCCGCCGAGCACGCGGGCACGCTCGTCGGCATGGATCATCGCCACCAGCGTGTGCATGCCCGGCGTGCCAGGGTCGGGGTCGAGCCCGAAGAGCCGGTACATCTCCGCCGACCAGCGCATCTCGCGCCGCGCCGGCCACCACTGCCAGCTGCCGGTCTTGCTGATGCGCTGGCCCTCGGCCAGAGAGGCCTCGCTCTCATGCAGGCCGCCCCGCCTCGCGCGGGCGTTGCCCAGGCTGCCCTTGCGTAGAGAGTTGCGCGGCGAATGGCGTGGGGAGCACGGTCTCATGGGCCATTCGCCTGCGGCGCGAAACGTAGCGTGATCATGCCTGGGCCGCCGCGTCGGTCAAGCCAAGCACGTGCGCCATCACCACGAGCTCGGCAAAGGTGCGCGCGCCCATCTTCTTCATGGCCTGCGCCCGGTGGATCTTGACCGTGACCGTGCTCAGGCCCACGTCGTCGGCAATCTGCTTGTTCATCAGGCCCGCCGCCGCCAGCGCCATGACTTCACGCTCGCGCGATGTCAGCGTATCGAACGCGGCCTTCAATTCGCGCCCGCGCCGCTCGCAAGCACGCCGCTGCGCGTCCCTGCCGAGGGCTTCCGTCACCGCATCGAGCAGGTCCTGGTCGCGGAACGGCTTGGTCAGGAAATGGGTTGCGCCGGCCCGCATCGCCATGACCGACATGGCAACGTCCGCGTGGCCGGAGATAAACACCACCGGCACGGGGCAGCCCACCTCGGCCAGCATGGCCTGCAGCTCCAGCCCGCTGGCCCCCCTGAGGCGCACATCCAGCACCAGGCAGCACGGCACGTCGGGCATGGGGAAGCACAGGAACTCGGCCGCGCAGGCAAAGGTCCTGACCTGGATATCCATCGAGCGGAACAGGCTGGCAATGCCATCGCGCAGGGCCGCGTCATCGTCAACGACCAGCACCACGCCGTCGTCGACGAGCCACGCGCCGCCAGGGCTGGGATAGCTGCCGGGTGTCGCCATGCCGCGCCCTATGCCCGGCACCTGGAGACGAGGCGAGCGATGATCATTGAAGTCCTTTCTTCTCAAGTTCCGGGAAAATCCGCAGCGCGAGATGCGCCAACCCGCCGGGCGGGCTGCGCGATTCTTCCCTATCCGCATGAGGCAGGCCATTATCCAGGGGTGTGCACCGCCCATCCCTGGGTGTAACGGGGGCGTGAGCCCATGCACAGGCACCTGCCGCAATGGGCCGCCAGCCTCCCGCTTTCCGGCATTATCGCGTCGATTTTGCAAACGTTTGCATTATGAATCAAGGCGCCGGAAGATCAAGGCCCAAAACGCTGCCGCGCCGGCTCCGCACAGCTTGCAGATGGCCTGCAGCCCTTGCTGCGCCTGGCTTTGAAGCCGATGCACCGTGCCAGCTACATGAATGTGTAGTTGACCACCGGCGCGATTCCCGGAAAATGCGCTTGGTTGCCTGTAGCGCGCCTGGCCGCGGCGCAGGCGTCCTCGTCAGTCCGCCGCCGGCGGCGCGGTCGAGCCGCGTACGATCAGCTCCGGGCGCAGCACCACGCTGGCAGCTTCGGCCTTCGCATTCTCGATGCGCGCCAGCAGCAGCGTCGCCGCTTGCACGCCCATCTCGTGAACGGCAATCCGGATCGTGGTGAGCGGAGGCGTCAGCGCATCGACAAAGGGCATATCGTTGTGGCCGATCACCGAGACGCGCGCGGGACAGGCAATGCCGGCCTCGCGCAGATGGTCATAGCATCCCAGCGCCACCAGGTCGTTACCCGCGGCGATCGCGGTCAGCGCCGGAAACTGCGCCAGCAGCGCGCGGCAGGCTTCGCGCCCCGCTTCGCGGCCGTAGCTTGCCGCTTCCACGATCATCCATTCGCTTTTGCGCAGCTTGTTGCGCCGCACCGCATCGATAAAGCCCTGCTTGCGCTGGTGGCCGGTGGACAGCGAGTCCGGCCCGGCGATATGGCCAATGCGGCGATGCCCGAGCGCCACCAGGTGATCGACGGCAAGCCGCATCCCGAGCAGGTTGTCGCTGACCACGCAGGGCACCCGGCCGAGATCCTCCCCGCGGTTGACCATCACCACGGGGATGTTCTGCTTGACGCAGTAGTCCAGCACGGCATCCTCGCGCTCGACGGTCGCCAGGATCAGGCCGTCGACCTGGCGGCCCAGCATCTGGTCGATGACAAAGCGCTGGCGCGTCTTGTCGGCCCCTACATTGACCACGATGGGCACATAGCCCTGCGAGGCCAGCACGCCCTCGAGCCCGGCCAGGATCGGCGGGAAAACGGGGTTGGAAATATCCGGCAGCACCACGCCGATCAGCCCGGAGCGTTTGGTGCGCAGCCCGGCGGCGATGCGATTGGGCCGGAAGCCGAGCTCGTCCGCCATATGCAGGATGCGCTCGGCCACCTCATCGGCGACCAGGTGCCGCGTGGCGGCATTCATCACCCGGGAAACGGTCGAGTAATGGACATCCGCCTTCGCCGCCAAGTCCTTTAGGGTAATACGCTTGCGCTGGTCCATGCGGGCAGAAAGGCTGGTTTGCGGTGAGTAAGAACACGCCATTTTAAGCGAAGATGCCCGCCGCCTTGCCGGCTGCCTTGCCGGCTGCCTTGCGCGCCGCCTACTGCCCGGCCTGCACGCCCGACTGCCGGACCACCGGCGCCAGCTTGGCGATCTCCGCCTTGATGTAGCGCTCGAACTCCTGCGGCGTGGACGTGCGCGCTTCGGCGCCTTGCGCCGACAGCCGCTCGCGCACCTCCGGCGTGGCCAGCACCTTCGCGATCTCGCCATTGAGCGCGGTTACGATCTCCTTGGGCGTGCCCGCGGGCGCCAGCACGCCGAACCATGACTCGAAGGCATAGCCCGGCAAGCCCGACTCCGCCACCGTCGGGATGTCCGGCAAGGCGGTGGCCCGCTTCGGCGTGGTCACCGCCAGCGCCTTGAGCTTGCCCTGGCGCACGAACGGCATGGCGGAGACAGTGGGCGCAAACATCAGGTCGACCCGGCCCGCCATGACATCGGTCAGCGCCTCGCCCGTGCCCTTGTAGGGAATGTGCGCGATGTCCACGCCGGCTTCCATCTTGAACAACTCCCCGCTCAGGTGCGTCGAACTGCCGGACCCGGCCGAGTCGAAGTTCATCGTGCCAGGCTTCGCCTTGGCGGCTGCCACCACATCCTTGACCGAGCCAAGCTTGCTGGCGCTGTTCACCACCAGCACGTTGGGCACCGTCGCCACCAGCGTCACCGGCGCGAAGTCCTTGACCGTGTCGTACGACAGCTTGGGATAGAGCGTGGCATTGATGGCATGCCCGACCGATACCAGGATCAGCGTGTAGCCGTCCGGCGCGGCCTTGGCGACCAGCCCGGCGCCGAGCGTGCCGCCCGCGCCGGGCCGGTTCTCCACGATCATCTGATAGCGGCCGGATTCGCCCAGCCGGGTGCTGACGATCCGGGCGAGGATGTCGGTGGCGCTGCCCGACGAGAATGGCACCACCAGGCGGATCGGCTTGGCGGGATACTGGGGCTGGGCGAGCGCGCCCATGGCGCTCACCGCGAGGGTGGCGCACAGCAGGGTGTTTCGAATCACGGTTGTCTCCTCCACCGCCTCGGGGCCCGCCGGATCGCTCCGGGCGGGCTGGGCGGCTCGATGGTCAGGTTCGCGGGTTAGAAGTTGTGGCGCATGCCTAGCGCAAAGGTTTGTGGGTCGGCGCCTGCCGCGACGCCGAGGTTGTTGATGGCGAAATAGATGGCGTTCTTCTTGTTGTCGTTTGCCTGGTCAAGTTGAAGCATTTGCAAACGTTTGCAAACAAAGTAAAAATTCAAGGCGGGTACGGCATGGCCAGCAGCAGCATGGCGGGACGGTTGCCCGGATTCTCCACCTTGCGGGCTTCGCCCGGCGCCAGGCAGACCGAGTCGTACTGCGCCAGGTGCACGACCTGCGTCCCGGTGCTGATGGTGACTTCCCCCTCCAGCACCACATAGTGCTTTTCCATCGGCGAAGCATCGAGCCCGGTATGGCCGCCCGGCAGGATCACCGAGACACCGAGCCAGAGCGAGGCCGACGGCCCGGCCTCATGCCCCTGCAGGCGCAGGCAGCGCATCCCCTCGTGCCGGGGCGGGAAGTAGGCCGGCGCGGCGGCGAACCGGGTCGTGTTCATGGCATCAGCACCACGCGTTCCGGGGCGCCCTGCAGCACCGCGCGGTAAGCCGCGGCGGCGCGCATCAGCGGGTAGGTGTAGTCCGCATGCACCGGGAAGGGCTTGAGCTGCCCCGCGGCAAACATGGCGCCGAGCTGATCGAAGACCGCCGCGCACGCGATGCTGTCCATGGCCAGCGTGTCGATGCCCACATACGTGTGCTGGCCGCGGTAGAAGGCAAAGATATCGAACGGCACCGCCCGGTCGATGGTCGAGATGAAGATCTGCGCGGCGCCGATCGCCATGGCCTTGTTGGCTTGCTCGAAGTACGGGCTGCCGACCGTGTTGTAGACGATGTCCGCGCCGTGCCCGCCGGTCTCGTTGCGCACCACTTCGGCGATGTTGTCGCGGCTGGCGTCCAGCATGCGCACCGTGCTGCTGGCGTGGCCGCGAAACGACCCGGCCTCGCGCTCCACGGCGAAGACGCGCGCGCCCAGCGCGGTGGCAATCTGGATGGTGGCCTGGCCAACCTTGCCGTTACCGCCGCATACCAGCACCACGCTGCCCGCCTTCGGCAGGCCGGCGCGGCGCAGGCCTTCGTAGGCGGTGACAAACGGCACGCCAACCGCGCCGGCTTCTTGCAACGTCACGTTGGCGGGCTTCTCACGCACCGCGGCAACGTCGAGCGTCAGGTAGCGGCTGTGCGTGCCATCGCGGCGAATGCCGAGCTCGCCGCCGCTGCCCCACACTTCCTTGCCCAGCAGGTGCGCGGGGCCGTCCACCACCACGCCGGCATAGTCGCGGCCGGGCACGCGCGGCCACACGGCGTGCGGCATCAATCCCAGCGTGGCCTTGACATCGCTCGGGTTGACGCCCGCGCTGGCGACTTCGATGACGCATTGGCCGGAGCCGGGCACTGGCTTGGGAATGCCGACGAACTCGAGTTGCAGCGCGTCGATGTTCGCGGCCTTCTGGGAGACGCGGATAGTGTTCATGGTGATGTGGCGTTCGTGTTGGTGTTGGTGTTGGTGTTGGTGTCGGTGTTTGTCACCGCGTTCATGCCGCCCGCAGGCCGAGCGTGGCCCGGGCCTCGTGCGGCGACGCCAGCTCGCCGCCCAGCGATTTGATGATGTCGCGCGCCTTGGCGACCAGCGCCGCGTTGTCCGGGGCGAGCACGCCCTTGTCCAGGTAGAGGTTGTCCTCCAGGCCAACCCGGACATGCCCGCCCGCCAGCCACGACTGCGCCACGATAGGGAACTCCGCGCGGCCAATGCCGAAGGCGGACCAGTGCGCGCCCGGCGGCAGCATATTGCGTGCGTAGAACAAGGTCTCCGGCGTGGCCGCGAAACCGTATTTCACGCCGAGCACGAAGGTCCACAGGCCGGGGCCGTCCAGCACGCCTTCCTGGATGAAGTCGCGCGCCATGTGGAGGTCGCCGGAGTCGAAGATCTCAAGCTCCGGCATCACGCCCGCCTCGCGGATGATGGCCGCCATCTTGCGCACGTTCCGGGGCGTATTGATGACCACGTCCGCGCCGGAATTCATCGTGTTGAGGTCCAGCGAACACACATCCGGGCGCAGCGCGGCGATATGCGCGACGCGCACTTCCGGACGGACCAGGGTGGTGCCCGGGGCGGCGTTGCGAGGTTCGTCCTCGCCCGGCACGAAGCGTCCGCCGGGGCCGGTGGTCAGGTTGATGATGAGCGCCTTGTTACGCTTGCGGATCAGCTCGATCACCTCGGCGTAGTACTCGAGCGCCATCGAGGGGCGCCCGGTCTCGGGATCGCGCACATGGATGTGGGCGGCGGCCGCGCCCGCCTCGGCCGCCTCCAGCGCCGCCGTGGCAATCTGCGCCGGGGTCACCGGCAGGCCGGGGTGTTGCTCGGGGGTGACGATGTTCCCGGTGACGGCGCAGGTAATGATGGTCTTTCTGCTATGCATGGTGAAGGTATTGGTATTGGTATTGGTATTGGTATTGGTATTGGTATTGGTATCTTGAACAATGCGTCAGGGACGCGATCAGCCAAGCTGGCGGCCGCCGTCGACCACGATGGTGGTGCCGGTGGAAAAGCGCAGCGAGGTGGCACAGGCCACGATGGCATCGGCGACGTCGTCTGGCCTGCCGATGCGCTTGAGCGGCGTGGTCCTGGCCGCGCGCTCGTTGAAGGCGCTGTCGCGCCCGGGGACGAAATCGGTGTCGACCACGCCGGGCGACACGTTGAGCACGCGGATCTCCGGCGCCAGCGCGCGGCCTAGCGATATGGCCATCATGTCCAGCCCCGCCTTTACCGCGCAGTACGCGACATTGCTGCCCATGCCGGTACGCCCCGCGATGGATCCCACGTTGACCACCAGCCCTTCGCCCGTTGCCTTCAGGTGCGGCGCCATGGCGCGGATCGCGGCGAACTGGCCGCGCCAGTTCACGGCGAACATCTCATCGATGAGCGCATCGTCCAGCGCGTCGAGGTCGGCATGCGCAATCGCCTTGGTAAAGCCCGCGCTGTTGACCAGCATGTCGATGCGGCCGTACTTGCCCTTCACTTCATCGGCCAGGCGCAGCAGCGATGCGGTATCGCTGATCTGCGCCACCGCCGCGTGGTGGTTGCCCGGCGGCAATTCGGCCACCGCACGCGCGGAAGTCTCGGCATTGCGGCTGACCAGCACCACGCTGGCGCCAAGGATGGCGAGCTTGTGCGCCGTCGCCATGCCGATGCCGCCGGTGCCGCCAAGGATCACGGCAACCTTGCCGGCAAGTTGCGTCGCCGGTGCTTGATGTTGAATGGACATTGTCGGTTCTTCTGTGGTTGGTAATCAGTCGATCGGCGGTGTCGGGAAAGTCTGCTCGCCCGGCTCCAGGACAAAGTTGAAATCCAGCGTGTAGAACGGTGCCGGGAAGTCGCCCCATGGGCTCGTGCCTTCATCCACGCGCCGGAAATGGCCAACCAGTTCGCGGTGCACGCCGAAGGTCACGTCCGACTCGAGATGCTCGGAATCGTCGGCGAACACCTGCGTGACAAGCGTGCGATAGCCCGGCGCGGCGGCGATGAAATGAATGTGCGCGGGGCGATAGGGATGCCGGTTCTGTTCGGCCAGCAACTGGCCGACGGGGCCCCCCGTCGGTACCGGATAGCCTGCCGGGCGCACCGAGCGGAAATGGAAGCGGCCGTGCGCATCGGTGCGGATGGCGCCGCGCAGGTTCTTGTCCGGCTGCGACGGGTCCTGGTTGTCGTAGAGGCCAACCGGCGATGCCTGCCACGCTTCCACCAGCGCGCCGGCCAGCGGCTCGCCTGCCGTGCTGCGCACTTGCCCCGTCACAAAAAGTGGCAGCCCCGGCGTCTCGCCTTGCACCACGCAATCCCCGCATTCGTAAGACGGCGCCCCGCCGCGATAGAACGGGCCAAGCAAGGCGCCCGGCGTGCGGCCATCGGTGATGCCGTTGTTCATCAGCGTGACCAGCGTCGACAGCCCGAGCACATCGGCCGCCAGCACTACCTCGTTGTTGGTCGCGTTGGTCGCATGGCCTAGCGCCGCAACAAAGCGCAGCCCGAACTCGAACTCCTCGTCACTGGGCCGCACCTCCCTCAGGAACGCGTGCAGGTGATCGACCAGCGCGTCGACGACGTGCCGCAGGCGCGGGTCGGTGGTATCGCGCATGGCCTGCTTGACCAGCTGGCTGAGCGTGTGTTCGTCGTCCACCACGGCCAGGCCGCGGCCGAGCCTCGGGGCAAGTGTCGTCTCCATATTCGTCTCTGGTTCCCGTTTTTTGCAAACGTTTGCATTATGGGCCGGGTTTTGAAAAAATCAAGGACATTTGCAATTGGACTGGCCCACGCGTCCTATGCTGTAGTACGGGCGAGCGCCCTCCTCTTCACAAACATGAATCCAGCCATGCAGACCACATCACAGTCCACGCCGCCCGCGCAAGCGCCGGCAATCGCCCGCGAGGTCTTCAAGGCCGCCATGCTCAGCCTTGTGGCGGGCTACGTCGATGTAGTGGGCTTTATTGCCCTGTTCGGCCTGTTCACCGCGCATGTCACCGGCAACTTCGTCATGCTCGGCGTGGGACTGGCGCACGCGACCGGCGGCGTGCTGGCCAAGCTGCTGGCGCTGCCGGTGTTCGCCCTGTCGGTGGCGGCGACCAAGATCGCCGTCGATGCCATGCAGGCGCGCGGCAAGCCGCCGCTGCCGCCGCTGCTGGTCGCGCAGGGCGTGCTGCTTGCCGGCTTCATGCTGGCGGGCTGCGTGGCCTCGCCCATGGCCTCGCCCGACATGCCATCGGCCATCGCAACCGGGATGCTGGGCGTGGCCGCCATGGCGATCCAGAACGCGCAATCCCGGATCGCGCTGACCGACCACGTGCCGACCACCATCATGACGGGCAACAGCACGCAGGTCATCATCGACCTGGTCGAGCTGCGCAGCGCCGCGGCCGACAAGGTGGCCGCGGCGAAGAACCGGTTGCGCAAGATGGTCCCCGCCATCGCCGCGTTCGCGGCCGGCGCCGTGTCCGGCGCGTATGCCTATGTGCTGGCGTCGTACTGGTGTCTCGCCGTGCCGATTTTCATCCTGCTGGCGCTGGCGTACAGCTACCGGGCCGGGCCGGCCGCGGCCCTGGCGGGGAGACAGGCGTAGTGCCGGTGCGCTGGCGTTGCGCCTGGCGCCCGACGTCCGCCGCTATGTGTCCTATAGTTCAAAGCCAGTGGCAGCCAGCAAACGCCACGGCAAGGTACGAGGAGGCGCATCATGGCAACCTGGAAGCCGGACCCGAGTTTCTACCCGTCGCCCCGCCTGGCCGCAAAGGCGCCGCCCGAAGCACTCGCCTATGTGGCGATGTTCGATCCCACGCGTACCCAGCCCGACGGCATCGCGGTAGTCGACGTCAACCCCGCCTCCAAAGCCTACGGCACCATCGTCGGCCAGGTCACGGTGCCCAACGTGGGCGACGAACTGCATCACTTCGGCTGGAACGCCTGCTCATCCTGCCTGTGCCCGAACGCCCCGCACCCGCATATGGAGCGGCGCTACCTGGTGGTGCCCGGCCTGCGCTCGTCGCGCGTCTACATCATCGACACCAAGCCCGATCCGCTGCGCCCGGCCATCGCCAGGATCATCGAGCCTGGCGAACTCGCCGAACTGACGGGTTATTCGCGACCGCATACCGTGCATTGCGGCCCCGGCGGCATCTACGTGACCGCACTGGGCAACGGCGAGGGCAAAGGCCCGGGCGGCATCATGCTGCTGGACCAGCAAAGCTTCGACCCGCTCGGGCAATGGGAGGTAGAGCGCGGCCCGCAGCATTTTGCCTATGACGGCTGGTGGCACCTTGGCTACGACACGCTGGTGACCAGCGAGTGGGGCACGCCCGACATGATCGAGGACGGCCTGGTGCCGGAGATCCTGCTCGGCTCGCGTTATGGCCGGCGGCTGCATTTCTGGGACATGACCAAACGCAAGCACCTGCAGGAGATCGACTTCGGCGAGGAATACCAGCTCGTGTTCGAGCTGCGCCCCGCGCACGACCCCACCAAGGCGTACGGCTTCGTCAATTGCGTGATCAGCCTGAAGGACCTGTCCTCATCCATCTGGGTCTGGTACCGGGACGAAGGCAAATGGGCGATCCGGAAGATCATCGATATCCCCGCGGAAAGCGCGGACCCGGACTTGCTGCCGCCCATCCTCAAGGGCTTCAAGGCGGTGCCGCCGCTGGTCAGCGATATCGACCTGTCGATGGACGACCGCTTCCTCTACGTGTCCTGCTGGGGCACCGGCGACCTGCTGCAGTACGACGTCTCCGACCCGTTCGCGCCCAAGCAGACCGGCCGCGTGCGCATCGGCGGCATCGTCTCGCGCGCCACGCATCCGGGGGCCGGCGGCGCCGCGCTCAACGGCGGCCCGCAAATGGTGGAAGTCAGCCGCGACGGGCGGCGCATCTACTTCACCAACTCGCTCTATGGCGCGGTCGATGCGCAGTTCTACCCCGAGGGCATCGACGGCTGGATGGTCAAGCTGGACGCTGCGCCCGAAGGCGGCATCAGCTTCGACCCGCGCTTCTTCCTGCGCTGGCCGGCGGGGCATCGCCCGCACCAGGTCAGGCTGGAGGGTGGTGACTGCTCGTCGGATTCGTATTGCTACCCGTAGACTCAAACGCCATAAGGCCATAACGCCATAACGCCATAACGGCATCACACCGATAGCGCTCCTGCCATGTTCGCCACCTCCGGCGTGCCGCTGGGCACGCAATTCGCCACGCAGTGGTCCGCCCTGTGGCCGCTGTGGTGGCCGTGGCTGGCCATCGCCGCGCTGGGCCTGTTCCACGGCGTCAATCCCGCCATGGGCTGGCTGTTTGCCGTGGCGCTGGGGCTGCATCGCGGGCGGCGCAAGGTGGTGCTGCTGGCGCTGCTGCCGATCGCACTCGGCCACGCCATCGCGGTGGCCCTGGTGCTGGCCGCCACGCTCACGCTCGGCAGCCTGCTCGATCCCCAATGGCTGGCGCGCGCAGGCGGCGCGGTGCTGATCGGCTGGGCCGCCTGGCATGCCCTGCGCGGCCACCGCCAGCGGCTTCGCGTGGGCATGCAGGCCAGCATGGCCGGGCTCGCCCTATGGTCGTTCCTGATGGCGGGCACGCACGGCGCGGGGCTGATGCTGGTGCCGGTGCTGCTGCCGTTGTGCCGCGCCGCTGCGGGCGCACCGGCGGCGGGCGGACCGTTCATGCCGGCGCTGCTGGCGCTCGGGTTGCACACGCTGGCCATGCTGCTTGCCATCGGCACCGTGGCGCTGCTGGTGTACGACCGCATCGGCTTGGGTTTCCTGCGAACCGGCTGGATCAACCTGGACCGGGTGTGGACGGTGGCGCTGACGGGTTGCGGCGCGGCATTGCTGTTGATGTAGGCGTCCAGGCCGGTGGCAACCCGATAGAATCGAGGGCCTATCGATTTGGCGCAGGTGCAAGTTATGCAGTGTCTGACTCCGGTGCGATTGGCCCGGCTGGTGCTCGCCGGCCTGGCGCTGACGCTATCGCTCCCGGCGAGCCCGGCATCGCAACAGTGCGACAGGAGCCGTTTCGCGATTGCCATTGACGCGGGACATACGGCAGCGCATCCCGGTGCCACGAGCGCACGTGGCGCGCCCGAGTTCGAATTCAACACGCGCCTCGCCGCAACGCTGGTGCCCGTGCTGGAGGGCATGGGGTTCGCAAAGGTATTCCAGACCAATGAGAACGGTGCGGATATCTCGCTGACAGACCGCTCCGGACTGGCGAATCGCCGGGGGGCGGATCTGTTCCTGTCGCTCCATCACGACTCGGTCCAGCCGCGCTATCTTTCCGCATGGACCTATCAGGACAAGCCGCAGCAGTACAGCGACAGCTTCAGCGGCTACTCGATTTTTTTCTCCGGCCAGAACCGGCAGCCGGACGAAAGCCTGCGGTTCGCGCGCGTGCTGGGGTCCGAGCTGCACAAGCAGTGCCTGCGCCCTACCCTGCACCATGCCGAGAAGATCGAAGGCGAGAGCAGGGAACTGGTCGACCCGGACCTGGGCATTTACCAGTTCGATGCACTCAAGGTCCTGGCCACCACGAAGATGCCGGCCGTGCTGTTCGAAGCCGGGGTGATCGTCAACCGTGCCGAGGAAATCCGGCTTGAAGATCCGGCATACAGGAAGAGGATTGCCGAGTCGATCGGCGCGGCCATCGCCCGGTTCTGTGCAGGCGACTTTGGCGCGACAACAGCGAGTGCTCGCTCATGCTTGCCTCCCTGATGAGCGCAGGCCGGACTCCCTGGAGCGCGAGCTTGACGCGTTGAAGACGCGCGTGGCGCAGATCGATACGTCCAGCACAACGGCGTAACACGCGCCCGCCCTCTCCCCCGGCCCCTCTCCCGCAGGCGGGAGAGGGGAGCACGACAACGCAGATCGGGCAGATCAGCCCGCCAGGGCCTGCATGGCGCGATAGAGATCGGCCTTCCCTTCGAAACCGATGCCCGGCAGGTCCGGCATGGTGATGTAGCCGTTATCGACCTTCACGCCATCGGGAAAGCCGCCGTAGGGCTGGAACAGGTCTGGATAGGACTCGTTGCCGCCAAGGCCAAGCCCGGCCGCGATATTGAGCGACATCTGGTGGCCGCCATGCGGAATGCAGCGCGTGCGCGACCAGCCGTGCTCGTGCAGCATGTCCAGCGTGCGCAGGTACTCCACCAGGCCGTAGCTCAACGCGCAGTCGAACTGCAGCCAGTCCCGGTCGGGCCGCATGCCGCCATAGCGGATCAGGTTGCGCGCGTCCTGCATGGAGAACAGGTCCTCGCCCGTTGCCATCGGCTTGTCGTAGTAGTTGCGCAGCGTGGCCTGCAGCGCGAAATCGAGCGGATCGCCCGGCTCCTCGTACCAGAACAGATCGTATTGCGAGAGGGCTTTTGCGTAGCGGACCGCGGTGTCCAGGTCGAAGCGGCCGTTGGCATCCACCGCGAGCTTCTGGCCATCCTGCAGCACACTGAGAATCGAATCGATGCGGCGCAGGTCCTCGTCGAGCGAGGCGCCGCCGATCTTCTTCTTGACCACCGTATAGCCGCGATCGATATAGCTGCGCATCTCATCCTTGAGCTTGCCGTGGTCCTGGCCCGGGTAGTAGTAGCCGCCTGCCGCGTAGACGAAGATCTTGCGCTCCGGCTTGCCGTCGCCGTAGCGCTCCGCCAGCAGTTGGAACAGCGGCTTGCCCTCGATCTTTGCCACCGCATCCCACACCGCCATGTCGATGGTGCCGATCGCCACCGAGCGCTCGCCGTGGCCGCCCGGCTTCTCGTTGGCGAACATCGCCGCCCAGATCTTGTGGGGATCGAGGTTGGTGCCGTTGTCGTCGATGAAGGCCGCCGGGTCCGCCTCGAGCACGCGCGGGATGAACCGCTCACGCATCAGCAGCCCCTGCCCGTAGCGGCCATTGGAATTGAAGCCGTAGCCAATGACGGGCTTGCCATCCCGGATGACATCGGTCACCACGGCGACGACGCTCAGCGTCATCTTGCTGAAGTCGATATAGGCATTGCGGATCGGCGAACTGATGGGCACCGTCTTCTCGCGAATTTCCACGATTTTCATTGGAGCGTCTCCTGGAACTGGCACGCCGGGCGTGCACTGATTGGTAGAGAGGCTCCAGCCTAATGAGGCGGCGCGTGGCTGAGTTTCGCCAGAACGCATTTCACTATTCACTTTTGGTTAAAACTGTTGTCGCCTCATGGGCGACAACAGGATTAAAATCGACCGGGACGCACACGACTCTTCTCCATCAGTGAAAACCGATATCAACTCGGACCTCGAGTTCTTTGTGTTGATTGCCCGACACGGCAATCTCTCGGCCGCCGCGCGCTCGCTGAACCTGACGCCACCGGCAGCCACCAAGCGGCTCGCGCAAATGGAACAGCGGCTTGGCGCGCGGCTGGTGAACCGCACCACCCGCAGCACCAGCCTGACGCGCGAGGGCGAGATCTACCTTGGGCACGCCACGCAGATCCTTGCCCAGGTGCGCGAGATGGAGGATGCGATATCCAGCAGCCGTGCCGAGCCGCGCGGGCTGCTCCGGATCAACGCCACGCTCGGCTTCGGCCGGACGACCATCGCCCCTCTCGTCTCCGAATTCGCCAAGCGCTACCCGTTCGTGGAGGTGCAGTTCGAAGTCACCGACAAGGCAATCGATCTCGTGGAGAGCGGCTTCGACCTGGCGATCCGCTTCGGCGCCCTGCCGGACGGCCGCCTCAACGCGCGCCGCATCATGTCGAACCGGCGCTTCCTGTGCGCGTCCCCCGCCTACCTCGACCGGCATGGCACGCCGGCGAGCCTGGCCGAACTGGCCAATCACCGCTGCATCATCCATCGCCAGAACGACGACGCGCATGGCATATGGCGCTTCATGGCAGGGACGCAGGGCGAGATGGTCAGGGTGCATGGCACGCTGTCGAGCAATGATGGCGACATCGTCCTGGGCTGGGCGCTCGACGGTCATGGGATCCTGATGCGCTCCGAGTGGGATCTGGCCAAGTACCTGGAGAGCGGGCGCTTGCGGCTGGTGCTGCCCGACGCTGTCCTGCCCCCGGCCGACCTGTTCGTCTACTATCCGGGCCAGCGCGACCAGACCACCCGGGCGCGCGCGTTCATCGATTTCCTGGTCGACCATTTCCGCGCCCCTTTCACTCCGGTGGCACCTGGCGGGGGCGCGTAACCGGTCAGGTCAGGCGCTCTGCTCCCGCACCAGCGCCGTCATGCGCTGCGCGAGCGGCGAGAGATAGGCGCCGGCCCGGGTGATCACACCCACGCGCCGGCGTAGGTCCAGTTCTTCAAGCCCCAGGTTCAGCGGGCGCAGGCCGGTCATCTCCGCATTGGAATTCGTGCCCGATATGCTCAGCATCTGCGTGCCCCGCATCAGGTGGAAGAGCGAGGAACTGCCAAAATCGGTTTCGATGCGCAGGTTCGGGGCGGCCAGCCCCTGCTTGCGAAACGCCGCATCGACCTGCTGGCGCAGGATGATATGCGGCCCGGGCAGCAACCAGTCCTGGCCCACCAGATCCGCAAGGGTCAGCTTGCGGCGGCGCTGCAGCGGGTGCGCTTCGTCGGCCACCACCACCAGCCGGTCGTCGAACAATGGCTCCACCGCGAACTCGCTCGCGCGCTCGCGGGGAGTCGGGGCAATCGCCAGGTCCAGCTCGCCCGCCAGCAGCAGATCCATCAGGTCACGCGCCAGCAGCCGGCGCAGCCGCAGCCTGGCAACCGGCCGCTCCCTCACCAGCTGGCGGCAGGCGTCCAGCACCAGGGCATTGGGAATCGATGGCGAATAGCCCAGGCGCAACATGCCCTGCTCGCCGGTGCGGATGCCTTGCATCTCCTTGAGCGCGTCATCAAACTCCAGCCGGATGCGGCGCGCCCGCTCCATGAATTGCCTGCCCGCCTGCGTTGGCGACATGCCATGGGCCGTGCGCTCGAACAGGGGCAGGCCGATCTGCCCTTCCACCCGCTGCACCGCCTTGGTCAGGGCCGGCTGGCTGATCCCCAGCGACTCCGCGGCGCGGCCAATGCCGCCGTGCGCATCCACGGCCAGCACGTATTCAAGATCCCTGGTCTCCATCGCGACATTCCCGTTGGTTATGCCTTTATAGCCGGCGCGGCATTGTAGTGATGCCCCGCATCTTACAGACTACGGCAAAGAACCATCAAGGAGACAACCATGGGATTCGCTTTCTTCCTGCGCCGCGCCGCCCGCTATTGGGGCGATCACGCCGCTGTGCTGTACAACGACCGCGCGCTGACCTATCGCGAACTGGACGAGCGCTCGAACCGCCTGGCCAATGCGCTGCTGGCCCTAGGCCTGGCCAAGGGCGATCGCGTGGCGATTCAATCACGCAACCGCCCCGAGCTGGTCGAGATCGAGTGCGCCCTGTACAAGGCCGGGCTCGTCAAGGCTGCGCTCAACCCGCGCTTCACGGCGGCCGAGGCATCGGATGTGGCCGAGAACTGCACGCCGCGCATCCTGTTTGCCGGGCCGGGCTATACCAGCTACTCGCCGGAAACCGCGGGCTTCGGGTCCGTGGAAACATTCATCGCCATCGGTAAATCCGCGGACGGCTACGGCGACTACGAGGCCCTGCTGGCGAGCGCAAGCCCCGCGCCGCTCGACATCGCGCCGCAGCCCGACGACCTCGCCGTACTGCATTTCTCCTCGGGCTCCACGGGCAAGATCAAGGCAGCCATGCAGAGTTATGGCAACCGCCTGGCGGCGCTGCGCAAGATGCTGCTGAGCATGGACAAGCCGGCACGGCCCGGAGATCGCCTGGCACTGATCGGGCCCATCACCCACGCCTCCGGCATGCTGATGCAGCCGTACCTGTACACCGGCGCAACGCTGGTGCTGTTCGACAAGTTCGAGCCCGCGCATTTCCTGGCGGAGGTGGCCAGGCAGCGCATCACCCATGTGTTCATGGTGCCGGCCATGATCAATATGCTGCTGACGGAGCCAACCCTGGCCAGCGCGGACCTGAGCAGCCTCAAGACGCTGGCCTACGGCGCCGCGCCGATGGCGCCCGCACGCATCCGCGAGGCATGGGAGCGCATCGGCCCCGTCCTGTCGCAAGGCTATGGCGCGAGCGAGTCCACCTCCGGCGTGACCCGCCTCTCCACGGCCGACCATGCCGACGCACTGGCGCATCGGCCCGAGCGGCTGGCGTCCTGCGGGCGGGCGCTTGGCGAAACGGAGGTGCGCGTGGTCGACGAGCAGGGGGTTGAGGTGGCCGGCGACGATATCGGCGAACTGGTGATCCGCGGCGAGGATGTCTTCCACGGTTACTGGGGCGAGCCGGAGCTGACGCGCGAAGTGCTGGCCGACGGATGGCTGCGCACCGGCGACCTGGCGCGGGTGGACGAGCAAGGCTACATCTACCTGGTCGACCGCAAGAAGGACATGATCATTTCCGGCGGCTTCAACGTGTATCCGACCGAGGTCGAGGCCACGCTCTACCAGCATCCGGACGTGATGGAAGCGTGCGTGATCAGCGTGCCCGACGACACCTGGGGCGAGAGCGTCAAGGCGGTCGTCGCCCTAAGGCCGGGCCGCCAAGGCAGCGCGGAGGACCTCATCGCGCACTGCCGCGCGCGCATTGCCGACTACAAGTCGCCGCGAACCATCGACTTCGTCACCGAGCTGCCCAAGAACGCGAGCGGCAAGCTCGCTCGCAAACTGGTGCGCGAGCCGTACTGGCAAGGCGTATCCCGTCGCGTGAATTAATGTGAATCAAGGAGAACCGCCATGTTCGACAACCTGACCAATCCCGTGCTGATCGAAACCCGCGCCAGCATCCAGCGCTACATCTTCGATGAACTGCTGCCGCTGGAGCGCGAGCTGGGCCTGGGCTCGGAGGATGCCTGGCCGAGGGACGTGCTGCGCGGCGTGTGGCGCCGCTCCAGCGAGCTGGGGCTCTATGCCGCCTGCCTGCCCGTCGAGCTCGGCGGCAAGGGCCTGAACATCGCCGAGCAATGCGCGCTGAAGGCGGACCTGGCCGCCAGCGGCGCGGTGCTGGCACCGCATGTGCTGGGCGACCTGGGCGGCCCGCCGCGCGTGGGCAATATGCTCAAGTACGCCACGCCCGACCAGCTTGCGCATTACTTCCAGCCGGTCATCCGGGGCGAGAAATCCACCTGCTTCGCCCTGACCGAGCCGCATTCCGGCTCGGATGCCCAGAGCATCTCGACCACGGCCGTGGTGGACGGCGACGATCTCGTCATCAACGGCCGCAAGCACTACATCAGCGGCGCGCCGTTTGCCGACTTTGCCATCGTCATGTGCGTCACCGACGCCACCGTGTCGCCGCCGGCCATCACGGCCGTGCTGATCGACCTGGACCTGCCGGGCGTCAAGGTCAGCACCGAGTACGTGCCGATGTCGGGCCAGCATATCGATGCGGACATTGAGTTCGTCAATGTGCGGGTGCCGCGCGCCAATATCTTCGGCGGCGAAGGCAGCGGCTTCAAGCTCGGCATGTCACGCATCAACGTCAACCGGCTGCTGCACTGCCCCACCATGCTGGGGCTGGCGACCAAGGCCTATGCATCCTCGCTGGAATATGCCGGCAAGCGGCGCCAGTTCGGCGGGCCCATTGCGCGCTTCCAGGCCATCCAGCACATGCTGGCGGACATGGCCGCGGCGCTGTGGGCTTGCGAGAGCATGATCGCGCAGACCGCCGCGCTGGCCGACAGTGGCGCGGATCTTCGCGTGAAGGCCGCGGCGTGCAAGCTGTTCATCTCCGAGCGCTGCTTCGAGGTAGCGGACAAAGCCGTGCAGATCCACGGCAATGTGGGCGTGACGCGAGGACATCCGGTGGAGCAGGCTTTCCGCAAGCTGCGCATGTTCCGGATCTTCACCGGCACGAGCGAGATCCAGCGCAACACCATCGCCCGCGCGATTCTTGAACCCATGCAGGCGAAGGCCTGAGCCGGTAGCTGTTGAACAAACCGACGCAGCCAGACTGCGCAGCCAAGAACTGGAGACACGCCTATGAAACGCCGAACCTGGCTTGCCACCGCGGGCGCCGCCGCACTTAGCAGCATGCTCGCGCCGGTGCGCGCCGCCGCGCCCTATCCCAATCGCCCCGTGCGCCTGATCGTGCCGTTCCTGGCTGGCAGCGCGCCGGACAATATCGCACGGACGCTGTCGGCGGAACTGGGCCGCACGCTCGGCCAGCCGCTGGTCGTGGAGAACATGCCCGGGGCCGGGGGCGTGATCGGCGCGAGCGCCTTGAAGCGCGCCGCGGCGGACGGCTACACGCTGGGCATCCTCGCGAACACGCATGTGATCAACGTGCATCTGTACCGGAACATGCCATACGATCCCGCGCACGATTTCACCTCCATCGCGGCGATTTCCGGCGGGCCCACGGCGCTTGTCGTGCCCGCCGATGCGCCATACAAGACGGCCGCCGACCTGATCGCCGCGCTCAAGCGCGCGCCAGGCAAACTCAACTACGGCTCGGGCGGCAAAGGCAGCATCGCGCATCTGGCGGTAGAAGCCTTGCTGCACCAGACAGGCACCGAAGCCGTGCACATCCCCTACAAGGGCGCGACGGAAATCATCACCGCCATGCTCAGCGGCCAGACCCAGTTCGGCATGCCGGTGCAGAGCACCGCGACCCAGTACCTGCGCAACGGCCAGGTGCGGGCACTGGCCGTGTCGTCATCCGCGCGCTCCGTCTATTTCCCGGAGGTACCGACGCTTGCCGAGGTCCTGCCTCCTGGCCTGGTGCTGGACAACTGGAGCGGCCTGTTCGCGCCCGCGCACCTTCCCGCCGAACTCACCCAGCGGCTCTTTGCCGCCATCACGGAGTTGCAGGCCAGCGGGCGCCTGGACGCGCAGTTGAAGGCCAACGCCGGGGAGTTGCGCCGCAGCATGTCCCCGACCCAGTTCAACGGCATGGTCGCCGCGGACACCGCCCGCTACGGCAAGCTGATCCGCGCGATCGGCATGAGCGGCGATGTGAGCTGAATCATCGGGAACCGGCAATGAAACCAGAGTGGTCCTGCCTGAAGGACGCCAAGATCATCGACCTCAGTCAACTGCTGCCCGGCCCGCACGCCACGACCCTGCTCATGCAACTGGGCGCGGACGTGATCAAGGTAGAGCAGCCGGGCACGGGCGACACCTCCCGGCAGCTCGGGCCTGCCGTGTTCGCCCAGTTCAATCGCGGCAAGCAATCCGTCGCGCTCGACCTCAAGACCGAGGCGGGGCGCGCGGCATTCCTGAACCTTGTGCGAAACGCCGATGCAATTGTCGAAGGCTTCCGGCCCGGCGTGATGCAGCGCCTCGGGCTGGGCTATGCAGCGCTCGCGCAAGTGAACCCGGCCATCGTGCTGTGCTCCGTGTCCGGGTTCGGCCAGACCGGCCCCTATGCCGACCATGCCGGCCACGACCTGAATTATCTCGCGCTGGCAGGCTACTGGTCCGTACCGGTGCAGGTGGAAGACAAGGTGTCCCGGCCGCGTGCACGCGTGTCAGACTACGCGGCCTCGGGCTATGCGGCGCTGGCGCTGGCCGTGGCAGTCATGAGCGCGCGGCAGCATGGCCGCGGCCAGCATCTGGACGTGTCCATCCACGACGCCATCCTGTCGTGGACCGCGCATGGCGCCTGGGCCGCGCGCGGGTACGAGGATCGCCCGCACGAATCGCCGACCGTGATGCCGGACAACGACATCTTCGAGACCCGCGATGGCCGCCATCTCGCCATGGGCATCCTGGAGAACAAGTTCTGGCTCAACCTGTGCGAGGCGATCGGCCCGGACTTTCCAGCGCTGCGCGATGCCCGGTTTTCTACGCGGCCCGGCCGCCAGCGGCACAAGCCGGAAGTGAATGGCCTGCTCAAGGGAATCTTCCTGTCGCGGTCCCTCGCGCAATGGGCGCAAGTCTTCGCGCCCTTCGACCTGCCGTTCTCGCCCGCGCTAAGCGCTAAGGAGCTATTCGCGGACCCGCACGTCAAGGCGCGAAACATGGTGCGTGAGATGCCCGCGGAGAACGCCATCGCGTTGCGCTTCCCGGTCAAGTTCTCCCTTGGGCTGCCCCCCAGCGGCGATCACGTTCCTGCGCTTGGCGAACACAACACTTAGCACAACATATAGGGAGACATCATGCGGTCTGGAAACAGGCACGGCGCCATCATGGCGCGTTGCGGCACGTCGATTGCTGTCCTGGCGATGCTTGCATCCGCATCCACCCTGGCGGGCGCGCAGGCTCAAGGCCAGCCCGAGACCACCGACCCGGTCAGGCTTGGCGTGATGCAGGGCTTTCCTCCCGCACCGGACAAGCGCGTGACCAAGGCGAACGCGTTCCAGCTTCCCAACCTGCGATGGGCATTGCGCCATGCGCGGGAGACCTCGCCCACCGCCGGCATCACGCGCGCATCGTCGCCGCACGCCTTGCCGGCCCGGCCGGTTGCGCGCCTTGACGACGTGACGTTCGACCTCGACGGACAAGCAACCAAGTTGTCGAGCTACCTCCAAGAAACCTACACCGACGGTTTCATTGTCCTGCACAAGGGACAAGTCATCTACGAACGCTACTTCGATTCCTTCGGTCCCCGGCAGTCCCACATCTGGGCCTCGATGACCAAGTCGATTACCGGCTTGCTTGCCGCCATGCTGATTGACGAAGGCAAGCTGGACCCCAACGCAAAGCTGGCCACGTATGTTCCGGAGTTGGCCGGCAACCCGTTCGGCGAAGCCACGATCCAGAAGAACCTGGACATGGAGGTGGCCGTCAGCTACCCGGCAAGCCTCCCGCCCGATCTTGGCTTGTTCGGCGCCGTCGGCATTGTTCCCCGCCGCGAGGGCGCGCCTGACAATATCTACGATTTCCTCAAAGCCGCCCACAGTCCGCAGCCAGCCCCCGGCGCCAACGTCTGGTACTACCAGAACGGCTCGCCGGAGGCGGTTGCCTGGGCGCTGCGCAGGATCACCGGCCAATCGTGGAGCCAGCTCGTTTCGGAGCGCATCTGGTCCCGGTTTGCCGAGGACGATGCCTATATCCAGGTGGACCAGCTCGGCACGGAAATGGCCAGCGGCGGCATGAACAGCACCCTGCGCGATGCCGCCCGCTTTGCCGAAACGATTCGCCAAGCCAGCTCGGGCGAGAACCCGGGGGCGATCCCCGGCAAAGCCGTTCGCCTCGCCCTGAAGCCCAATGACAACCAGGCGCTGTTTGCCAGCGGCAACCTGGCCAACGGCAGGGCCAACTATGGCTACCGCGACTACTGGTACCAGGTCAACGATGGCGACGGATCGATCGAGGCAAGCGGGCGCTTTGGCCAGAAGATCTACGTCAACCCGAAGAAGGCGCTGACCATCGTCAAGTTCTCATCCAACCCCGACTTCGCGCCGCGGCCCACCAGCGCCAACGCCACGTCCTCCGGCTCGACCCAGCACCGGCCAGTCGAATCGCCAGCGGCGTTCGCCAGCGTGGTCAAAGCCATTCTTGCGGCGATGCCGCATTAGGCGCCGCTGAAATGCCCTGAATCAAGGCTGTGCCCGCCAGAGGGAAGGCGGCACCGCCTCCTCCTGCCGCCACGCGGCGCGGAACGCCTGCGGGCTGGCAAAGCCGCAGCGCTCGGCAACCAGCTCGACCGCCCAATCGCTGTCCTTGAGCAACCGGCGCGCCAGATCCAGCCGCAATTGCTGCTGGTACTGCTTGAGCGTGACGCCGCACTCCTGCTGGAAGAGCCGGGCCAGGTGCCGATAGCTCAACGCGAAGCGGCCGGCCAGCTCGCCGTACGACAACTCGCACGCCGGCTGCCCGGTCAGGAAATCCTGCACGGCATGGATGACCGGATGGTGATGGTTGCGGTAGCGCAGCTGCACATCGAGCGCCGGATCCTGGCCCAGCCTGCGGAACGGCACGACGTTCTCGCGCGCGACCTGGATCGCGGCGGCGGCACCGAACGCCTGCCAGACCAGGTGCAAGGCGAGGTCGATGCCCGCCGTCACGCCGGCCGAGGTCATCAGCGCGCCATCTTCGACCAGCACCCGATTGGCCAGCACCCGGGCGTGCGGATGGCGCTGCTGCAACCGCGCCAGGTGTTCATGGTGGGTCGTGCAGCTGCGCCCATCGAGCAAGCCCGCCGCGCCAAGCAGGAATGCGCCGGTGCAGACGCTGGCCAGCGTCACCTCGCCAAGGCGGGGCCGCACCACGGCCTGAAGCCAGTCGACGATCTGCCGGTGCTCCGGCGTGGACAGCGCGCTGAGCACCAGCTTGAAGCCCACCACGATCACCACGTCGCCCGGCGCCAGCCGTGCCGGCAGCGGCTCCACCCCGCTCAAGGCGAGGCCTTGAAAGCTTGTCAGCGCTTTCAGCGGCCCGACGCAGTGCAGCGCCAGCGGCGAGATACCGAGCGCCGCCACCGAGCCAAGCACCTGCATCGGCCCGCCAAGATCCAGCATGTGCACCTGCGGCGGCAGCACAAGGAAGATGCGCTTCATCGTTGTCCCTGCTCATCCTTCTTTGATGGCATGATTTTTACCATGCCTGTCATATTTCCGAATTGTGTTGCGATTTCTCCGTCATTAGTATGGCAGTGAATTTACTAACGTGACATGCCATACCCGAGGAGAGAGAACATGCTGGAACTCAGGCCAAGCTGCGAGCACTGCAACAAGGCGCTCCCGCCGGCGTCGCTGGAAGCGCGCATCTGTACCTATGAATGCACATTCTGCGCGTCATGCGTGGACGATGTCCTGGGCAATGTCTGCCCAAATTGTGGAGGTGGCTTCATGCCAAGGCCAATCCGGCCGTCGCGCAACTGGAAGGGCAACAACTACCTCGGCAAGGATCCGGCCAGCACCAGGACCAAGCACCGGCCGGTGGATCCGGCCACGCATGCGCAGTTTTCGGCCGCCATTCGCGGGATTCCTCCTGAGCAACGATAACTGGCCCGGATGCAAGAATCCGTGCGCGCCCCTTCTGGCGACATAGCCACGGGGGATGTAAACTCTGCTTCCTCGGCAAATGAATCCACAAGACAGAGCGGCGGATGAGCAACGAACTACAGGTTGAAGACATTCAACTCGGCGACGGCAAGGCGGTGGTCAAAGGCGCCTTGATCACCACCCAGTACTGCGGCTATCTGGAGGACGGCACCAGGTTCGACTCTTCCTACGATCGCGGCAAGCCCTTCCAGTGCGTGATCGGCACCGGGCGCGTGATCAAAGGCTGGGACCTGGGGCTGATGGGGATGAAAGTCGGCGGCAAGCGCAAGCTCCATGTCCCCGCCCACCTTGCCTATGGCGAGCGACAGGTCGGCGCCCATATCAAGCCGAACTCGAACCTGGTCTTCGAGATCGAGTTGCTGGAAGTGCTGACGCGGGACGATTAATACGGGCTGCAATACCAGCCGGCGCATGCCCGAGGCCGGGGTTCCATTACAATCCACCAAAATTGCAAGGAACCCACAATGATCATCGGACCCCGCGTGCGCGGCTTTATGTGTGTCACCGCCCATCCCGCCGGCTGCGAAGCCAACGTCAACCAGCAGATCGCCTACGTGAAGGCGAACGGCCCGGTTGCCAACGGACCCAAGAAGGTCCTGGTCATCGGCGCCTCCACCGGCTATGGCCTCGCCGCGCGCATCACGGCAACGTTCGGGTGCGGCGCGGACACGCTCGGCGTCTTCTTCGAACGCGCCGGCACCGAAAGCAAGCCCGGCACCGCGGGCTGGTACAACACCGCCGCGTTTCACAAGGCGGCAGCGGCCGAAGGCCACTATGCCATGAGCATCAATGGCGACGGCTTCTCCGACGAGATCAAGCAGCAGACCATCGACCTCATCAAGCGCGATCTCGGCCAGGTCGACCTGGTCGTCTACAGCCTTGCTGCGCCGCGGCGAAAGCATCCGAAGACGGGCGAGATCTTCAATTCCACGCTCAAGCCCATCGGCAAGGAAATCCGGCAGCGCGGCCTCGACACCGACAAGGAGGTGATCAAGGAAATCAGCCTGCAGCCGGCAACGCAGGAAGAGATCGACCACACCGTGGCGGTGATGGGCGGTGAAGACTGGCAAATGTGGATCGACGCCCTGCTCGCCGCCGGCGTGCTCGCCGACAACGCAAAGACCACCGCGTTCACCTACCTGGGCGAAAAGGTCACCCACGATATCTACTGGAACGGCTCCATCGGCGCCGCCAAGAAAGACCTGGACCAGAAGGTGCTGGACCTGCGCGGCAAGCTGGCCGCCACCGGCGGCGACGCCCGCGTCGCGGTGCTCAAGGCCGTGGTGACCCAGGCCAGCTCCGCCATCCCGGTGATGCCCCTGTACCTGTCGCTGCTGTTCAAGGTGATGAAGGAAACCGGCACCCACGAAGGCTGCATCGAGCAGGTCTACTCGCTCTACAAGGACTGCCTGTACAGCCAGTCGCCGCGCCAGGACGCGCAAGGCCGGCTGCGCACGGATGAGAAGGAACTGAGCCCGGACGTCCAGGCCCGCGTGACGCAGTTGTGGGACCAGGTCACCGACGACAATATCTACGCGCTCACCGATTTTGCGGGCTACAAGGCGGAGTTCCTGCGCCTGTTCGGATTTGGCATCGACGGCGTGGACTATGCCGCCGACGTGAATCCGGCCGTGGAGATTCCCAACCTGGTCGAGGCGTAAGGCACGAGCAGAACACCGTCAACTACCCCGGCCTAAAAAGGCCGGAGCTTGCAAAGGCAACTGAACAAGCTCGGGTTGACCAGGCAAAGCGGTAACCAACCCGCTACGTTGC
>NZ_BAAILO010000188.1:0-2909 GCF_054589115.1 Cupriavidus sp. 8B
TGCGCTCCTCAGGCTGAAGTTGTTGGTACGAAGTTCTGCTTTGCATCTGAGCACCTTACCCGAAGCAAGGTGTTGCACTTCAGATTTGAGGCCGCCACGCTTAATCATGGCCTACTGCCCTCCTAACCCACCGGGTCGATCGGGCGATTGATGCAGGGGCATCGTCTCGCGCGAGGACCGCGCGGGCCGAAAGAAAGCGGCTGCGGCCGCCTTTCACGTTGTGGGATACCCTAAGGAGAAACTTCATCCTTTCGTACTCTTTTCGTCGCAGCACAACTCGACTAAATTGGATGCGGTTCAGGCTGCTCGCCGAGTATTAACGTTGGACGATTCTCGTTAATCCGGCCGGCATATGACGCGTTTTTCACGGGGGTTTTCAATGGCGCGACTAGAGACGTTTCCCGCCGCTGAGCGCGATGCATTCGCCAGCGCATGCCGGCGCCACGGCTTTATTGCGGCCGACTTCTGCGTATGCGACTGCGCGGATGACGGCACCCTCGGGATTCGCCTGGTCAGCGTACGTCGCACCAAAGTTGACGCATCGATGCTGTATGCCGCCAACGTTCGCGAGCCCTGGCCTGCAGGGTTCGAGCTCGACTTGATGACGGGAATGTTTCGGACTGCAGCGGACTGAGGGCGACCGCAGGCAGCGAGCGGAAAACAAAAGTTAGAATCGAACTGCCTATTCGTCTGGCAGAGTGTACTGATGACTCATCTCGCCCATCCCGTGTCTGACCCGACGAAATTTGCACCAGATCGCCCTCACGTCGGCGGTCTTTTTTTTTGGATAGGGCTTCTTCATCATCGCACGCTTAGCGCCTTCCCGCCGTGGCGCGCAGCCTCTTTTATCGCAGGATCAGTTCGGACTTGCGGAATTCGGGCCAGGCCACAGGAGTAAGGCATCTCCCAACGCACTTTCATTGTCAGCTGCTCTCATCCACTTTCATTCTTCAGGGTAGCGGCTGCATTAGAGAAGGTCTGAGACGCGCATCGGCGCACTAATCCATCTGGCTAATGGCTCGGTACGTGATCGCGAGTATGATTTTTTCCAGGGACTGATCCACCGCGATACACACAGCAACGCGGTGAGGGGGAAGGTCTCGACCGATACACAAGACTTTACGGCGTCAAGACACGTGCGGCCTGTCCGGATATCACGGTGTTTTGGCAGGGTAAGCGCGGTTCCCATTCGAGGAGACACGATGCATTGGATCGCGACTTTCAATGCCGGCCATGACCTCGCGAAGGGCGCCCATTGCATACCCGGGAATATATCGGAAACCGATTCCGGACCCGGCCGGACAATCATCCTGTTTCGGATTGTGGTCAACGGGCGCGGCACCTATTACGGTTTTTTCCAGCACGCCTGCGATGCCATTGCAGATGCGCTGGACCACGGCGCGTTCAGCGTCGCGGTGGTCAGGGCCTAGGCAGGCGCGGCGGCATGCGAGCCGCCTACCCGCGCGACAGACTGCGCAACCTTGAATTCCTGCATTGGCGCTGCCGCGCGGGGATGGTGCCGCCTGTTACAAGGCAATCTGCCTCAGGTCCCGGCATCGTCCCGGTCGCCAGCGTCTGGCAAAACGCGGTCAGTTCGTCGTCGCTCGTGCGCAGCAGTTCCGAGATCGCACGCTTGAAGGCTTCCGGCGATCGGGCGATGGCATGGCCGTGCTCCCCGAGCAAGCCGCGCATCTGATTGATCAGCGCGGTACGGTGGCGCAGAGGGATGGCACGCATGCGGTGCGCCGCCTGGATATCCTGCTGCTGGACCGATTTGACCGTGACGAAGCGCATGGCCGGCCTACTCGCGGCTTCGACGATTGCCTCCGCATCATTGCGGTCGTTCTTGTTCGTCTTGACGAACGGTGCGACATACTGCGGGCTGATCAGACGCACCTCGATGCCCGGCAAGGTGCAGTTTGAACTCCATTGTGCAGTCGCATCTCGTCAACAACTCGATGAGAATCATGGCCCGACTCTGATTTCTTCGCATTGCTTGGCGAGCTGGATGATCGGCCAGAAGCAACGGGGAGCCTGTTCAAAAGACAACTAGCACGTGTCAGAAGCAATACCTATCCTGTTATATGCAGGTGCATTGGGCGATTGGACCCGAGTTCAGCTGCACGACCGGCACGGCGAAGGGACAGGGGGAGAGCATGGATTACTACGTCTTTAAGTCGCCTCAAGATAACCATGCGGCGGTTGCGCGAATGGGTGAGGGCGGCACTGCAGGCTGGCCCGCTATTTATGGCCCAGCTACCTTTCAGCAATGTTGGGACTGGATTCGCGCAAACTGTGCTGGCGGTCCCACCTACATATGTCCATAGCGAGCGAGGCGCCTGATTGCGATCTGGATACAGGAGATTGGGCCGTCCGTTAATGCATCTTTTGTTCGCGTGGGTCACCGAATCATGCGACGATTGCCGAGGCGGTAATCGGACAATTCCGAGCACCTCGGCGACCTTCTTGCATAACGCTGATTGCTTCAGAAACGATCTGGGATCGAACCTTCGATGAGGTGAATGAATCCGCTCCTCAATCGTGCTCGGGTGCTACAGAAGGTCCGTGAGCAGCGTCTGGTAAGACGCGGAAGTCCTGCTGCTCGACCGATCCGCCGCTTGTCGCCCTTGGCAAAGCTGCGCTTGCCGTCGGCGTCGACGTTGATCACCCGCAGCGGCAAGAAATCCAAATCGATCTGGCCCATGAGTTGTGTCCACTAAAAACAGTGGACACAATCCTGCGCCGTCTGGGCTTCCGACGCTATGTGTGGAAAATTTCGCGCTTACGAAAAATCAACAAGTTACGCATGAGTTCCCGCGTCGCTGCTGGGCTTGCGAACCGTCGCATGTCGAGTAGCGCAAGGGAATCGCACCCTCACGCCCTCACAGATCCGGACATGAACCTCTCGA
>NZ_BAAILO010000189.1:0-6649 GCF_054589115.1 Cupriavidus sp. 8B
TCCGGGTCGCCTTCTTTGCCTACTTTCTTGGCGAGACAAGAAAGTAGGTCGCCTCCCCGCAGGGGAGGTGAAACTGCCTTTGACTTTGACGTTAAGTAGTTGAAGTTGAAGCTGATTTTGCAGTTGCAGTTGCAGTTGCAGTTGCAGTTGATCTTGCAACCAGCCCCTCCCCCCTACACCCCCTTCATCAAAAAATCCCGACTAACCCCACCCCCAAGCTCATGGATCCTCCGCAGAAAATCGCTAAGCCACCCATGAATCCCAACAGAGAAAATATCCTCGATCCGAGTGAATTTCAGCTCGGCATGCAGCTTGCCGGCACGCCGCTCCGTCTCCACTGACTGCGCATTCCTCACCTGCGCCAGCAACGAAATCACCTCCCGCAAACTGGCGGCCAGCGAGCGCGGCATATCCGGATGCACGATCAGCAACTCGGCCACGCGCTCCGGCGTGACCACCGAGCGATAGACCTTGCGGTACATCTCCAGCCCCGACACGGAGCGCAGTACCGCGGCCCACTGGTAGAAGTCGTCCTGCTGCTGGCTAAGGTCGGTAGCCTGGAACTTGACGTCGAGAATGCGGGCGGTGTTGTCGGCGCGTTCCAGGAAGGTGCCTAGCCGCATGAAGCAATAGGCTTCGTCCTTGAGCATGGTGCCGGCTTCCACACCACGCGTAAGGTGGGAGCGGAACTTGACCCACTCGAAGAACCGGGCCGGATCGTGGCGCAGGATGCCATCGGCGACCATCTGCTGGACATCGAGCCAGGTGGTGTTGATGGTTTCCCACAGCGGCGTGGTGAGTGCGCCGCGCACGGCGCGGGCGTTTTCGCGGGCGGCGCGCAGGCAGGACATGATCGACGCCGGGTGGCTCAGGTCGCGCACCATGAAGTCGATCACTTCCTCGTGCACCACCGCGCCGTGGTGCGCGGCGAATACCGGCGTGAGTTCCGTCACGTCGAGCATCGCCAGCCAGCCCTGCTGCGCCACCTCGGGCGATTGCGGCAGCATCGAGGCCTGGTAGTTGACGTCGAGCATACGGGCGGTGTTCTCCGCGCGCTCGGTGTAGCGGGCCATCCAGAACAGGTGGTCGGCGGTGCGGCTTAGCATGGTGATTCCCCCTTTTCTCGGCAAACCCAGGCTACTGACAAGCAATTGGCTTGCCAGGCGCTGACCGCGGCGCAGTGCCTACCCGAACGGCAGCACGCTGACCTCCACTTCCACATCGTGCGCGCCGCCGCCCACGATGACGCCGCGCAGCAGCGAGACATCGCTGTAGTCGCGCCCGAACGCCAGCGTGACGTGGCTGGTGTCGGCCAGCACGTCGTTGGTGGGATCTAGGTCGACCCAGCCGGCCATTGGGCAGTACACCGACAGCCAGGCGTGCGAGGCGTCGGCGCCGATCAGCCTGGGCTGGCCGGGCGGCGGCTCGGTGCACAGGTAGCCGCTGACGTAGCGCGCGGCGAGGCCGAGCGAGCGCAGGCAGCCGATCATGACCTGGGCGAAATCCTGGCACACGCCGCTGCGCAGGCCGAAGGCTTGCAGCGCCGGGGTGTCGACTTCGGTGGCGGTGGTCTGGTATTCGAAGTCGGCGTGGACGCGGTGCATCAGGTCGATGGCGCCGGCCACCACCGGCACGCCGGGCGCGAAGCTGGCGAGCGCATAGGCCTTGAGGTCGGGATGCAGCGCCACGTTGGGCGAGGCGAAGCAGAACTCGCTTTCCGGCAGGAAGGGCTGGCCGGCGCGAAAACGCAGCGCGGCGACGGCCGCTTCCCACGGCATGCTGGCGTCGGGGTCGAGCGCGGCCCAGCGCGGCGTCAGGCTGACCGTGCTCTCGCAGGCGAGCTGCATGTAGTCGTGCGGCACGTCGATGGTGAAGTACAGCACGTGGTTGCCGAAGGCGTCGACGTCCGCATGCTGGTGCGACGGCGGCGGCTCGATCTGCGTGCTGTGCGCGTGCACGGCCTGCCACGGGCAGGTGACCGGGAACACCACGGCGCGCTGCTGGGCGTTTTCCACCGGGGCGGAGTAGTCGTAGATGGTTTTGTGATGGATCGTCAGCACGGAGGCGGCGCGTCCTGGCGCGGGCACGGCAGCTTCCTCAGCCTGGCGCATCGTCGCGTTCATGGTGTCGTTCTGCGTCGCATTCATGGTTGGGCCCCGACGCGGGTGCCGGCCATGCCGGCATGGCTGAAGTAGCGCGCACTGATTTCGTCCGAGAGCTGCACCACCATGTCAGTCAGTTGCTCGCACAGTTGCACCAGATTGGTGTATTTCCCGTCGGCGCCGCGCTGGCAGAGTGCCTCCCAGCCGGGCAGCGTCTCCACGGTGGGCAGCCATTGCGGCAGCGGCACGCGCCCGGTGCCGGCCGGGCTGGCCGGCGGCGAGATCTGGCCGAGCTTGACGCGCAGCCGCGCCAGCAAGCCGTAGAGCCCGCGCGGGTTGGTGGGCTCGATCACCAGTTGGTCGACCAGCGCGGGCACATCGGAGCGGCCCGGGTACAGCGCGCGGAAGGTCAGCGTGCTGTCGAACAGATGCAGCAGCAGATCGAAACAGGTCCGATGCAGCAGCGCGCCGTTGTGCGCAAACACCCGCAGGAAGGTCGAGAGCGTGGCCACGCGCTCGATATGGCGGCCGATGAACAGCAGGCGCCAGGCTTCGTCGCGGGTCATGCGGTCGCCCTGCGCGCCGCTGATGGCGGCGAGCTGCATGGACAGGCGATCCAGCGCCGCCAGCACGCGCGGGCGGTCGTAGTTGCCCGCGTCGCTGCCGGCGCCGCCAGGGCTACCCGCGCAGGCCGCCTCCATGGCGTCGCCAAAATCGTTGCGCGCGGCGAGGATGGTGCGCCAGTGATCGTTGGACAGCCGGTTGCGGATCTCGGTGGCGGCGTGCACGTGGCTGGCCAGGTTCTGGCCCACGCTGGTCCAGCCGGCGCTCTCCGCCAGCGCGGACACCAGGCTGCGCTCGAACACGCGCAGCGAAGCGCGCGGCTGCGGGGCGCCGGTCGGCAGCAGGCCGCAGGCGCGCACCAGTTCACCGATCACGTCGAGCGCGCTGTCGTCGCGGTCGTCGCTGCTTTCGATCGAACCCAGCACCAGGCGGCACAGGCGTACGTTGTTTTCCGCGCGCTCGGCGTAGCGGCCGGCCCAGAACAGGTTCTCGGCGGCACGGCTGGATACCGCCAGCGGCTTGGCCGCCGGACCGGGCGCCGCGCCGGCCATGGGGAACTGCAGCGGCGCGCCTCCCGGCTGCGCCGGCTGGCTCGACAACACCCAGGTGTCAGTGCTGGAGCCGCCGAGCTGCATTGATACGGCCGGCTGGCCTTCCCCCGCGAGCCGGGTAAAGCCGCCGGGCATCACCTGCCAGCCACCCCGTCCGTCGGCAATGGCATAGACCCGCAGCATGGCGGCGCGCGAGCCGATATGCGGCCCTTCCCAGCGCGGTGCGTGCGACAGCGGCAGGTCGGCCTGGATGGTGAACAGATCCGGCACCTGCTCGATGCGCTCGCGCCAGTCCGCCAGGCGCTGCAGGCCGCGCTCCATGCCCAGGCGCGGGCCTTCCCACGGCTGCGCCATGCCGCGCGGGTAGGTTGGCATCAGGAAGGCTTCGGTGAATTCCCCGAGCGCCTCCTCGCGCGCCGTGGCCTCGCCGCACCACCAGCTGGGCACGCCCGGCAGCAACAACTCCTCGCCCAGCAACGCGCGGGAAATGGCCGGCAGGAAGCCGTGGATGGCCGGCGTCTCCAGGAAGCCGGATCCGGGCGCGTTGGAGACCAGCACATTGCCCGCGCGCATCGCCTGCAGCAGCCCGGGCACGCCGAGCGTGGAATCCTGGCGCAGCTCGACCGGGTCGCAATAGGAATCGTCGAGACGGCGCAGCACCACGTCAACGCGCTCCAGCCCGGCCAGCGTCTTCAGGTAGACCACGTCGTTGCGCACCGTCAGGTCCTTGCCCTCGACCAGCGTGATGCCGAGGTAGCGGGCCAGGAAGGTGTGCTCGAAATAGGTTTCGTTATAGGGCCCCGGGGTGAGCAGCACGATGTGCTTGCTGACCGTGGCGGCGGCGTTGACCGCGGATTCCGGCGCGGGTGGCTGCGCCGCGGGCTGCTGCGCCAGCGTGGCTACCAGTTGCGAGAATGCGGCGGGCAGGCGCCGCACGCGCAGCTCGCGAAAGGCATCGGCGAACAGGCTGGAGATGATGAGGCGGTTCTCCAGCGCGTAGCCCATCCCGGAAGGCGTCTCCGTGCGGTGGGCCATCACCGTCCAGCCGCCCTCCACGGTATGCGCCAGGTCCACCGCCACGATATGCAGGAAGTTGCCGCCCGGCGGCTGGTAGCCCTTGAGCGGGCGCAGGTAGCCGGGATGGCCAAAGACCAGGCCGGCCGGCAGCAAACCCTTGGACAGCAAGGTCTGCGGCCCGTAGATGTCGGCCACCATGGCGTTGGCCAGCTCCGCGCGCTGCGCCACGCCGCGCTCGATTTTCTGCCAGTCCTCCTCGGCAACCAGGAAAGGCAGCAGGTCCAGCGCCCAGGCGCGCGCGCCGGCCTTGTCCGTGTAGTCGGCGTAGACGTTGTAGGTCACGCCATTGTCGCGGATCTGGCGCGCCATGGCGACGGCCTGCTGGTCGAGGCCTTCGACGCCCTCCTCGCCCAGCACCTTAAAAAAGCTCGCCCAGGGCTCGCGCAACCCGTCCCCGCACGCCCCCAGCTCATCAAGATGCCCAGGTGGCACCGGCCGCGCGCGGTGCATCACCGCGTCGACGGCAGGGGCGGTTTCATCAAAAGGCAGTGACGGCTGGAGAGGCACGGGGCGCGACTTTGGGGGCGTGCCGGATCAGCGTTGTCGCAAATCCAGCGTGAACGGAAACTCGAGGCTGCGCCGGGGCGGTTCCACGCGCATCACGCCCGGCGTGTGGCCAAGTGTGAAGAAACGTGTCAGGCGCCGGCTCTCAGCCTCGTACGCATTGACCGGGAAGGTCTCATAGCTACGCCCGCCCGGATGCGAAACATGATACTGGCATCCACCGATGCTGCGCCCCATCCATGTGTCGACAACGTCGAAAGTCAGCGGCGCATGGGAGGCAATGGTGGGATGGAGCGCAGACGGCGGCGCCCACGCGCGGTAGCGCACCCCGGCCACGAACTCGCCGACGCGCCCGGTGGGCTGCAGCGGCACCGCGCGGCCGTTGACGGTGACCACGTGGCGGCTGTCGTTCATGCCCAGCACGCGCACCTCGATGCGTTCCAGCGACGAATCCACATAGCGCACGGTGCCGCCGGCACTGCCCTCCTCGCCCATCACATGCCAGGGCTCGAGCGCGGTGCGCAGCGTCAGCGACAGGCCGCCGGCCGCGAGCTCGCCCACGCGCGGGAAGCGGAACTCGAAGTGCGGCGCGAACCAGGCGTTGTCGAACGCAAAGCCGGCTTCGCGCATCTCGGTGAGCACGTCCTCGAAATCCATCTGCACGAAGGTGCCGAGCAGGAAGCGGTCATGCAGCTCCGTGCCCCAGCGCGTGAGCCGCCCGCGATAGGGCTCGCGCCAGAAGCGCGCCACCAGCGCGCGCAGCAGCAACTGCTGCACCAGGCTCATGCGCGCGTGCGGCGGCATCTCGAACGCGCGCAGCTCCAGCAGGCCGAGGCGGCCGGTGGGGCCGTCGGGCGAGTAGAGCTTGTCGATGCAGAACTCGCTGCGGTGCGTGTTGCCGGTGACGTCGATCAGGATATTGCGCAGCGCGCGGTCGACCAGCCAGGGCGGCATGTGCGCGCCAACGCCTCCCTCTGGGCCGGAGATCCGGTCGAGCTGGTGCTGCAGTTCGGCAAAGGCGATCTCGAGCTCGTAGAGCTGGTCGTTGCGCGCCTCGTCCACGCGCGGCGCCTGGCTGGTCGGGCCGATGAACATGCCCGAGAACAGGTAGGACAGCGAGGGATGGTTGTGCCAGTACGCAATCAGGCTGGACAGCACATCGGGGCGCCGCAGGAAGGGGCTGTCGGCCGGCGTGGCGCCGCCCAGCACGAAGTGGTTGCCGCCGCCGGTGCCGGTGTGCCGCCCGTCGAGCATGAACTTCTCGGTGCTGAGATAGGTTTCGTGGGCGGCCTGGTAGAGGAATTCCGTGTGGTCGACCAGTTCGTCCCAGTTGGCGGCGGGATGGATGTTGACCTCGATCACGCCCGGATCGGGTGTGACCTGCAGCAGCTTGAGGCGCACGTCGCGCGGCGGCGGGTAGCCTTCGAGCACGATCTTCACGCCCAGCCCGGCGGCGGTGGCTTCCACCGCGGCCAGCAGCTCCAGGTAGTCCTCCAGCACGGTCAGCGGCGGCATGAACACATAAAGCATGCCGCGCTTGTCGCCCGCTGCCGCTTTCTCGGCCTTGGGGCCCGCGGCGCGGCTGGGATGACGCACTTCCACGCACAGCGCCGTGCGGGTGATCCAGCCCGCGGATTCACCGCGCTCGGGCACGCGCGCCAGGTCCGCCGCCAGGGCAGCGGGCGCGACCGTGCCGCCGATCGTGCCTGTCCCCGGCTTGGCCCCGGCCAGCCTGCCGGCACGCGCAGCCGCTGCCGAGCCGGGCGCGGGGTAGGCCGCGGTGCTGGCGCGGAACTCCACCGCCTGGCCAGGCTCGGCGCCTGGGCCGCCAAGCCCCGGCAGTGGCGCGCG
>NZ_BAAILO010000189.1:6785-13077 GCF_054589115.1 Cupriavidus sp. 8B
CCCAGGGCAGGGCGTCCAGCGGCAGGCGGTAGCCCATCGGCGAATCGCCGGGCAGCAGGTACATGCGGTCGTCGCGGAAGAACCACGGCCCGCTGATCCAGCGGTGGGCGGCCAGCGCCGGGCCGTCTTCCTCGCCGGTGCGGCGCAGCGGCAGCACGTAGCCGGTGGGCCGCGCCAGGCCGCCATCGAACACGCGGCGCAGGCGCATGCGCTCCATCTCGTCGTCGAGCCGTGCTTCCAGCGGGTCGACGTTGACCGGCAGGCGGCGCTCGCGCCAGAGGTAATACCAGGTGTCCTCATAGCCGGCCTGCACAAAGCCGGGGTTCAGCCCGAGGCGGGTGGCCAGGCTATCGAGGAAGCGCCGCGCGTCGGCCTCGGTATAGTCGGCCGGCTCGCGCTCGTCGGCGAACAGCGACGGGTCCTGCCAGCAGGGCTGGCCATCGGCGCGCCAGCAGATCGACAGGGCCCAGCGCGGCAGTTGCTCGCCCGGGTACCACTTGCCCTGGCCGAAGTGCAGGAAGCCGCCCTCGCCGTAGCGCGCGCGCAGTTTATGCACCAGTTCGGTGGCATAGGCGCGCTTGGTGGTGCCGAGCGCATCAGTGTTCCATTCCGCGCCATCTCGATCCTTGACCGCGACAAAGGTCGGCTCGCCGCCCATGGTCAGGCGCACATCCTGCGCGTTGAGCTGGAGGTCGACCTCGGCGCCCACGGCCGCCACCGCCTGCCACTGCGCCTCGGTATAGGGCTTGGTCACGCGCGGCGATTCATAGATGCGGGTGATCGACATCTCGTGGTGGAAGGTCACCTCGCTCTCGTCGACCGCGCCGCTGACCGGCGCCGCGCTGCCCGGCTCGGGCGTGCATGCCACCGGGATATGGCCCTCGCCGGCCAGCAGGCCGGAGGTGGGGTCAAGCCCGATCCAGCCCGCGCCGGGCAGGTAGACCTCGCACCACGCATGCAGGTCGGTGAAGTCCACCTCGGTGCCGCTGGGGCCGTCGATGGATTTCACGTCGGGCGCCAGTTGCAGCAGGTAGCCGGACACGAAGCGCGCGGCCAGCCCCAGGTGGCGCAGCGTCTGCACCAGCAGCCAGCCGGAATCCCGGCAGGAGCCCGCGCCGGTCTCAAGAGTCTGCTCCGGCGTCTGCACGCCCGGCTCCATGCGGATCAGGTAGCGGATGTCCTCTTGCAGGCGCTGGTTCAGCGCCACCAGGAAATCGCTCGTGGTCTGCTTGTTGCGCGGAATGCTCTCCACGAAGGCGGCAAAGCGCGGCGTCGGCTCGCCCTTGACCATGTAGGGCGCCAGCTCGTACGCCAGGCCGGGCTCGTAGGTGAAGGGAAAATTCTCGGCGTAGGGCTCGAGGAAGAAGTCGAAGGGGTTGTAGACCGCCATCTCGACCACCAGGTCGACGGTGATCTTGAACTCGGTGGTCGGCTCGGGGATCACCAGCCGGGCGAGGTAGTTGGCGAACGGGTCCTGCTGCCAGTTCACGAAGTGCTGCTCGGGCTCGATGCGCAGCGAATACGAAAGGATCGGCGTGCGGCAGTGCGGGGCAGGACGGAGCCTGACCACCTGCGGCGAAAGCTTCACGGGCCGGTCGTACCGGTAGTGGGTGACATGGTTCAGTGCGACGTGTGTTGCCACTAGTGCCTCCCATTGGCGCAGGTTTCGTGTTGTTGTCTCAAGCAAGAGTTGTACCGCCCCCGGCTGCACACACAGCATGCGCGGCGTACGCCTGGGCAGCGGCCCCTCCATGGCATCATGCTCAGGCTACCGCAGCATTACATCGCGCCAGCCTGTTTTGCCTTCAGTCCCTGCTCTATCAGTGAGCGCAGCTTGGCCAGCGCCCCCGGGTCACCGTGCGCGGCGGCGCGCGCGTACCAGATCTTGGCCTGCTCGATGTCCTTCTCGACCACGCCGGGCTCGCCACGCTCGTAATAGCTGGCGACGATGTACTGGGCACCGCCGTCGCCCGCCGTGGCGGCGCGCGTGTACCACTCGAAGGCCTTGCCATAGTCCCGCGCGAGGCCCCGCCCGGTGAAGTAGTTGGTCGCCAGTTCCACCTGCGCCTGCACATGGCCGCCTTCGGCAGCGCGGCGGTACCACTGGTTGGCGGACTCCAGCGAGCGCGGCACCAGTTCGCCATGCTCGTACAGCTCACCAAAGGTGAACTGGGCCTGCGTCATGTCGTTCTCGGCCGCGCGGTGCAGCCAGATCAGCGCCTCCTCCTGGCGCACCGGCGTGCCCTCGCCGCGCAGCAGCATCATGGCGTAGTTGTATTGCGCGAGCCGGTTGCCCTGCTGGGCCGCCTTGGCAAAATCCCGCAAGGCCGAATCGAAGGCGCCGGCGTCGTAGGCGGTCACCGCCTGGCGCGTCAGTTCCTGCGCCGGTGCCGGGGGCTGGCGCGCGGCCTGGGCGTGCTGGGAGGCCAATAGGCACAGGGGAAGCAGAGCGGCAATAAAGAAGGCAGCGCGCAATCGAGAAGGAAAGCGGGAAGGAAAGAGACGGACAAGCGGCATGGCAGGCTCCAGGCAGGGCACGCGCTGACTCCAAGTGTACAAGTGTAGGACTCGAAAGTCGCCAGGTGCAGTCGGAAGCGGCCGGCCAAACCTTACGGTTGGCGCCACCAGTCCTGCGCCAGTTGCGTGGGCGCGGGTACGCTGCTGGGCAGCGCTTGCGCCTCGGCGAGCAAGGCTTCGGCCTGCACATGCAGCCGGGACAGGCACCGCGCCAGCACCCGCGCCTCCTCCGCATCCAGGCAGGCGGCCAGGCGGGCGTTGAAGGCCTGCGCCTGCGCAAAGGCAAGCTGGTAGACCGCTTCGCCCTCGTCGCTCAGCACGAACGCCGCCGCCCGCCGGTCCCGCTCGCGCGTGGCGCGCTGCACCAGCCCGCGCGCCATCAGCGCGTGCACGGCGCGGCTGGCGAGCACCTTGTCCAGCCCCGCGCTTTGCGCCAGCTCCGTCAGGCGCGTGCCCGGCTGCTCGCCGAGGAAGGCCAGCATGCGCCACTCGCGCCGGCTCACCCCGGCCGCGGCGCGCAGGTGATGCCCGCTGGCTTGCAGGGCGACGCGGGTCAGGTGATAGAGGCGGTAGTTGAGGAAATCCGCCAGCCGGGCGGGATGCTGCAGCGTTTGACCTGCGTCCCGCGCTGGCTCCCGCGCCTGCTCGCCCACTTCGCTGCCATTCATGCCGCACCCGCAAATTTAGTTGATTTTGTCAATTATATGGGTGGGTGTTAGCGTCTGTGCCGCTACATAAGAACCGGCGGGCCGCACGCAAAGCGCACCCGCCGGGGTACAGCCGGGCAGGATGAACCCAGGAACGAAACGCGCACATCGATGCGCGAAATCCTTCTTTGGCGCCCGCGGGCCGTATCGATAAATTGGCCGGCTTCCCGCCGCTGCCGAACCAACAGAACAGGAGAACCCGTGAAACCCGCCAAACTGCTGCGCGCGCTAGTCCCCACCCTCGCCACCATGACCACACTGGCCGCCATGTGCCTCGCCAGCGCGCCGGCCAGGGCCCAGAACGACCGCCCGCTGCGCATCCTGGTGGGCTACCCCGCCGGCGGCACCGCCGACCTGGCCGCCCGCCTGATCGGCGACAAGCTGCGCGAGGAACTCAAGCAAACCGTGGTCATTGAGAACAAGCCCGGCGCGGGTGGCCGCCTGGTCATGGACTATGCGCGCACCCTGCCCGCCGACGGCAACACGCTGGTGGTCGCCAACTCCGCGGTGATGACCATCGCCCCGCTGGTCTACCGCAAGCTGAACTACGACATCCAGCGCGACTTCGCGCCGGTGGCGCAAACCGCCAACTTCCAGCTGGCCCTGGCCACCGGCCCCGGCACGCCGGCCAGGACGCTCAAGGAATACATCGAGTGGCTCAAGGCCAGCCCTGCCAAGAACAATTCCTACGCCTCGCCGGCGCTAGGCAGCATTCCACACTTCTTTGGCTTGCTGATCGGCAAGCAGGTTGGCGTGGAGATGCTGCACGTGCCATTCAACGGCTCGGCACCGTTGATGAATGCGCTGGTGGGCGGGCAGGTGCCGGCCTCGGTCGATACGCTCGCCGATCTCACCGAGATGCATCGCGCGGGCAAGATCCGCGTACTGGCAAGCTCAGGGACGCAGCGCTCGGTGGCATTGCCGGATGTGCCCACGTTTACCGAGCTTGGCTATAAGGACATCGAAGGGCTGGGCCGGTACGGGTTCCTGGCGCCGGCCGGCGCGCCGAAGGCAACGATCGAGCGGCTGAATGCGGCGATCGTGCATGCGGTGCAGTCGGCGGATCTGAAGGAGCGGTTCCTGAAGCTGGGGCTGGAGCCGCAAACCGGGAGCGCGGAGCAGTTCGGGAAGGTGCTGGCGGCGGATGCCGGGCGGTGGGGGCCAGTGGTCAAGGCCTCTGGCTATACCGGAGATTGAAAGTATTCCGGCAAATTTCATAAAGATTATTCATTTCATGAATGCTATTTGATACATGGATGAAATCGTCATGAATCTTCGCTTAGTTATCTACTGAATTGATGACGATCAGGTCAGCGGCCTGACCGGCATCAACAAGACCATGTCCACACGAAACACCCTCTTCATCATGTGCGACCAGCTACGCCAGGACCACCTGGCCTGCTACGGCCACCCCACCCTGCGTACCAGGAACATCGACGCCCTCGCCGCGCGCGGCGTGCGCTTCACCAAGGCATTCGTCACCTCCGGCGTTTGCGGCCCGAGCCGCATGAGCTTCTACACCGGGCGCTACCCGAGCAGCCACGGCGCCACCTGGAACCGCGTGCCGCTATCCGTCGGCGAAGTGACGCTGGGCGAATACCTGAAGGACAGCCACCGTGCCCTGGCGCTGGCCGGCAAGACCCACGTCATGCCCGACAACGCCAACATGAAGCGCCTGCACCTCGACGGTGGCAGCGAGCTGGAAACGCTGCTCCGCAGCGGGCACTTTGTCGAAGTCGACCGCCACGACGGCCACCACGCCGAGCCGCACAGCGCCTACGCCGAGTGGCTGCGCAAGCAGGGCTACGACAGCGCGGACCCCTGGACGGACTACGTGATCAGCGCCGAGAACGCGCAAGGGGAGATCGTGTCGGGCTGGCAGATGCGCAATGCGGGCTTGCCGGCACGCGTGGCGGAACCGCATTCGGAGACGGCCTATACGGTGGGCCAGGCAATGCAGTACATCGCCGCGCGCGGCGATGATCCCTGGGTGCTGCACCTGTCGCTGGTCAAGCCGCACTGGCCCTATATGGCGCCTGCGCCCTACCACGCGGCTTACTCGCTGGACGACTGCCTACCGCTCAAGCGCCACGACGCCGAGCTGGACAACCCGCATCCGGTGCTCGACGCGTACCGCACGCAGGAAGAGTGCGCCAACTTCATGCGCAGCGAAGTCTCGGACACGGTGCGTCCCGCCTATCAAGGCCTGGTGCAGCAGATCGACGACCGGCTCGGCGAGCTGTGGGAACAACTGGAGCGCCTGGGCCGCTGGGAAGACACGCTGATCGTGTTCACGGCAGACCACGGCGACTTCCTGGGCGATCACTGGCTCGGCGAGAAGGAGCAGTTCTACGACACGGTGCAGAACATCCCACTGATTGTCTACGACCCCTCGCCCCAGGCCGACGCCACCCGCGGCAGCGCGGATGCGCGCATGGTCTCGGCCGTGGACGTGGTGCCGACGGTGCTGGACGCGCTGGGCCTGCCGCCGGCCGACCATCGCGTGGAAGGCCGCTCGCTGCTGGATCTCACGCGCGAGCGCGGCAATGGCCAGTGGCGGGACTTCGTGGTGTCGGAGCTGGACTACGCCTATCGCGGCGCGCGGATTGCGCTAGGCCGGCAACCGGGCGAGTGCCGGGCGTGGATGGTGCGCAATGCGCGCTGGAAGTATGTGCACTGGCAGGGTTTCCGCCCGCAGCTGTTCGACCTGGAACGCGACCCGGACGAGTTCTTCGACCTGGGCGAAGATGCCGGCCACGAAGCCATCCGCTCGGCGATGCGGCTGCACCTGCTGGAATGGTTTTGCATGCTCAAGCCGCGCACTACGGTTAGTCATGGGGAGGTGGTGGCCAAGACTAATGTTTATAAGCAGGCGGGGGTGTTTTTTGGGGTGTGGTGAGGGTAGGTGGAGGGGTGTGGACTGCAACTGCAACTGCAACTGCAAAAACAGCTTCAACTTCAACGGCTTAACTTCAAAAGCAACTGCAGTTTCACCTCCCCTTCGGGGAGGCGACCTACTTTTTTGTCTTGCCAAAAAAGTAGGCAAAAAAGGCGCGCCGGATGGGGCG
>NZ_BAAILO010000190.1:0-467 GCF_054589115.1 Cupriavidus sp. 8B
GCATTGCCAAACGCAATAGGTCCGAGGCGAAGTCGTACCCCTATCGCCCGCTACGCCTTAGCGGGCGCGCCTTTCCAGGCCGTGCTACGACCGCAGAAGGACCGTTTCTTGGGTCAGAAGCCCCGAAGTGCGTTTTTGGGGCCGCAGGCGGCCAATCGGGAGGGGGTTCAGAGGTCGGCTGCGCCGAGCTCGTTATCGTCGTCGGCCTCATCCTCCAGCGCCTGCAGAAGCGCAGCAGTCGCTGAAGCAGAGTCGGCTGTTAGGCTGGAAGCATGCGCATCGCTGCGCCGCCGCTTCGCCCCGGGGTGCGTGGCCGCGTGCACCTGCTGCAACTGGCGGATGGCCACCTGCGTGTATATCTGCGTGGTCGAGAGCTCGGCGTGCCCGAGCATCGCCTGTATAAAACGGATGTCCGCGCCGTTTTCCAGCATCAGCGTCGCCATCGAGTGCCTGAACAGATGGCAGCC
>NZ_BAAILO010000191.1:0-266 GCF_054589115.1 Cupriavidus sp. 8B
ATCCTCGCCGAGCATCATGAGATGATTTACCTGGCAAACCGGGGCGCGTTCATATAAGTAACCAAAAGAAAGCGATCCTTGCAGGAGGCTGGCTTGTCGGGGTTGCGCAGCCCAATGATTTCGTCGTCAGGCCCCGGGTTTTAATTAACTCGTGCCGTTACCAGTTTAGACCGAGCTTTGGCTTCTCGAATAGCCGGAACCCGCATCGGCGCTGGGTGTCGGCCATTTTTTGAGACTATTATGTAGCCATGTAAATTAGCATTTAT
>NZ_BAAILO010000192.1:0-1364 GCF_054589115.1 Cupriavidus sp. 8B
GCTCGCATCGCTGACAGGGCTTCATCAGCCTTGCCGCGTTTGCACAAGATCACGAGATCATCAGCGTAAGTCACGATCCGACTGCCGAGGCTGTGCTCCAGCCCGAGCTTCTTCCACGCCAGCACAAATCGACGCATATACAGATTCGACAGTAGTGGTGAGATGGGTGAGCCCTGCGGGATGCCGCGACCTGTGTCCCTGGCCTCCGTCGTCCGCTTCTTCCGTCCGCGCGGGTCAGCTTCTTCGACAGCACACTCCAGCCACATCTTGATCAGATGCAGCACACGCCGATCAACGATCCGCCGCGCAAGCGACTGCATCAGCTCGGTGTGTGGGATGCTGCCGAAGTAGTCCGCTAGGTCGGCGTCAACGACGTCCGTGTGACCACGGTGCAGCCGCTCTTCCACTTCAACTACCGCTTGCTGGGCATTGCGGCCCGGGCGATAGGCGTACTGCTCTGGTGGAAGGTCGGCCTCGAAGATCGGATCGAGCGCCAGCATCGCTGCTGTCATACACACCCGATCCCGCAAGGTCGAGATGCCCAGTGGCCGCAGTTTGCCATTGGCCTTCGGGATGAACACTCTTCGGATAGGGTCCGGTCGGTAAGTCTCCTCTCTGAGCGCAAGCGCCAGTTCGCCGAGCCACCGCTCAACCCCGTACGCTTCGACATCCGCGAAGTCCTGACCATCCACACCCGGCGCGCCCTTGTTGGAGCGGCACTGGGCGTAGGCGTGAGCCAGAATGTCGTCGCGGCTGATCTTGTCATATAGGGCATAGAAGCGATGACCGGCTTCTGCCTTCGCTTTCGCGTGTAACGCCATCTGCAGCTTCTGAACACTAATCGGAGTTGATAGGTTGCCCAATCTCCTGTCCCTCACTACGTCTTGCGTCTGTCTTGAACTGAGGCCCCTTTCCTCCACCGGCATTACCCGGCTTCCCCGGTACTACGAGCCTCTCCGCCACCCCACGGCGCCCGGCCTGTCCCTCGCGGGCGTCCGGTTGATCATCCCTGACCACGCCATGGGGCTTCCCGTGTTGCGTGCGCTTTCCTTGTGTACATGCTGTCGCCACTACCCCGGCGCAGCGACTGGCGGTACTGCTTCGCTCATCCATCCAGTCGTGTCAGCCTTCCCCGATATGGCTGTCGGGTCGGCCTGCGCATCGTCCTTTTCGAGGCTTGCTCAGCGTTCACTCACGTTACGGCCTGCACACTTGCGCTGTCACCGTATTTCGTGACACGCTTACCCGAAGGCTTCAGCCATTTCGTTACCTCCATAGCTGCTCCGGTTGCTTCCGGCTGGAGCGGTTGCCGGGTGGGGCTTACACCCACTGGAAAAGCGCCGCCTTTGCACGGCGCACGCCAA
>NZ_BAAILO010000193.1:0-6904 GCF_054589115.1 Cupriavidus sp. 8B
CAAGATTACTACTCGAAAAATAGAAGTAATCTTGGTACGGAGGCTAACAGGGAAACCGCTAACCTTTTGATTTACAAACTCTTTTGACAAGGCCTGGAGGGAGCACTTTTACACTTCACGAACGCGAGCGACGGTCCATATAACTCAGCCCGCTGCGAGCACGCGGATATTGCGCAGGGGCTTTTGGATGACAGGTTCCGATGGGATGGCTTATTCGACACGTGCGCCCGGACTGACGCACGATGTCGCCCCAGCAGGTGTTCTCGGTCTGGATAAAGGTGCCAAGGCCCTTGGCCGAGCCGCCGCGCGGCTCGCTGCCTTCTTCACGCAGCTTGCTGACGATGTCCGGCTGCGCCAGCGCCTTGTTGACCTCGACATTCAGGCGCGCCACCACTTCCGGCGGCGTGCGGGCCGGTGCCACCAGTGCCTTCCAGTCCTCTGCTTTGAAACCGGCATAGCCTGACCCAGCAATGGTAGGCACAGCTGACAGCAATGGCATGCGCTTGGCCGAGGTCACCGCCAGCGCGCGGACCTTTCCAGCCTGCGATTGGGGGCGTCGCGAAATTGAAATCGGTCTGCCCGCCCATCAGGACGTGCAGGCGCGGGGCCTGCCGCGCACGGAGGTCGACGACCTCCTGGTCTGCACCGAGGCCCGCGTGGTACTGACTTCGAGGGGCGAGCCGCGCGGCTTCGCCATGCTGCGCCGCTTCAGTCGCGGCCATGGTATCGACGCCGTGGTAACGCTCGGCGTCGATGGCGCAGCCGCTGGTCGCGTACCTGACCGGCCTTAATGCAGGCAACTTTACCCGCATCGACATCGACTGAGCCAGCGGGCTGGGGGAGCGGCTAGATAGCATGGGCTTGATGTGCATGGACGCACCCACAACCATGGTGAGCGGGGCGCCACTGGCCGCATCGTGGGGGGCGCCGGCGCTGGTTGCGCTCGTGACCCAGGCTCATGGGCTGAGTCCGCGGCAGGCTCTTGAAGCGCGCTGCCAAACATTCTGCTGCCACAGGTGCGCATTACGGCAGCGTCCTTCGTTTGGCCCATCAATGCAGCAGCATCCTATTTGCGACCTGCCTTAATCTTTAGGCAAAGGCCAGCCATTGTCCTGCGCACATGAATGGACTCGAACGGAGCCCCCAATGACCCAACTCAATGAGCTCCCCAGCTCGCCGCGCTTGAAGCCGCCGATCGCGCACACCGTGCGCGATGCGCGCGGGCGAATTGCCGCGTCGCATCATCTGACCATTAAGCCTGCCTTAACGGCGGCTTAATTGATTTTTCAGCAACGCGAGCCACATAACGATGCACCAAAACAGAACTGAAGGAGCTTCCGCAGATGCGCGTACCGTTGACCAATATTGATACCACACCGACGCTACCGCGAAGCGCTGATGTCGTCGTCATCGGCGCGGGGATCGTCGGTGTATTCACAGCATGGTTTCTGGCGAAGCGGGGCGTGAAAGTCGCGCTCATCGAAAAAGGCCTGGTCGGCGGCGAGCAATCCAGCCGGAACTGGGGCTGGTGTCGGCAGCAGAACCGCGATGCACGCGAATTGCCCATCGCGACCGTGAGCCTGCGGCTGTGGGAGCGGTTTGAAGCCGAATCCGGCGAGACCACGGGCTTTCGTCGCAGTGGCCTGCTGTATCTGAGCAATGATGACAGCGAACTCGCCACCTGGACGCGCTGGTGCGAATTTGCGCGCACGGCGGGTGTCAGGACTGAGGTGTTGCGCAGCAAACAGGCCACCGAGAGGGCAAGCGCGACAGGACGCAACTGGAAGGGCGGGGTGTTCGCACCGACAGACGGCATTGCCGACCCGGCCAACGCCGCGCCAGCCGTGGCTCGCGGCGTCATGAAACTAGGGGGGACGATTCACCAGAACTGCGCGGCACGCGGCATCGAGACTGCGGGCGGCCGGGTCAGCGGTGTCGTGACCGAACATGGCACGATCCGGACGACGATCGCCGTGCTGGCGGGCGGCGCATGGGCTTCCTCATTCTGCCGGCAACTCGGCATCCGGCTGCCGCAGGCGACCATTCGCTCATCGTTGATGTCGGTTTCGCTGCCACGAGGCACGTTGCCCGACGCGTTGCATACATCGGCCATCACCATCACCCGACGCGGTGACCAAGCATATACGCTCGCGATCAGCGGTCTGGGAAAGCTCGACGTGACATTGCAAAAATTGCGATACGCGAACGACTTCATGCCGATGTTCGGACGTCGCTGGCGCAGCCTGAGTCCAGGAAATCTGGAAGGCGTCCGTTCCGGTCACGAAGGGATGCGGCACTGGCGACTTGACGAGCCGACGCCGATGGAAAAGATGCGGGTACTGGACCCCTGTGTCGATGAAGCCACGCTCAGGGAAATTCGCAAGCGGGCGATCGATCTGTGTCCGGTGATCCGAGAAAGTCGGATGACTGCATCATGGGCGGGCTATATTGACACGACGCCGGACGGCGTTCCCGCCATCGGCGAAGCAAAGGAACTGCCGGGCTTCGTGCTGGCCGCAGGCTTGAGCGGTCACGGTTTCGGGATCGGGCCGGGATGCGGCCATCTCGTTGCGGATCTGGTCACAGGTGTGAAGCCGATCGTCGATCCCGAACCCTACCGTCCGGCGCGACTCAATGAATCGGTCTGGGGAAAGGTTGCCGACTTTTAAGACCAGTTTTTGCCGCTCCTGCACACGCTGTCGGGTATGGGCGGCGCAAGGTGGATCCCGTCCAGGTTCGGGATCGGGCAGACGAATCGTCCGGGCGCGGTCCCGCAAGGTCTGCGCGCCATCGTTGGCCCGTGAGGTTTGTGCCGCCAACGCGGCCGAGCCGAGCAGCGGATCCGACGGTTTTTGCGTCTCGTTCGTGGATCGCGCTGAGCCTGCCGGGCGAAGAGCAGTCAGCCAGCTTTGGAGTTTGTAATGCATCTCAGTTCTTACTGGCTGGATACGTCGGAGCCATTCGTCAGCCGCTCACCTGACGTGCCCGGTGGAAGTTGCGACGTGGTCGTGGTTGGCGGGGGTATCACTGGCACGGCGGCTGCATTGGCGCTAGCCAAAAAAGGCGCACGCGTCATGGTCTGCGAAGCAGGAACCGTGGGGCAGGCGGCGTCGGGACGCAATGGCGGCATGTGCAACAACGGCTTCGCGCAGGATTACGCTTCACTCTCGCAGCGCATCGGCGCGGAATTGGCCAACCGGCTATATCTCGCGTTCGATGCGGGCGTCGATACGGTCGAGCGGCTGGTCAGGGAAGAGTCGATCGATTGCGATTTCGTCCGCAGGGGAAAGCTCAAGCTCGCGGCAAAGCCCGAGCACTACGACAAGCTTGTGCGAAGTCAGGCGTTGCTCGCCGCGAGCGTGGACCCGGAAACGCGCCTTGTGACGAAAGCAGAGCTTCGTGACGAGATCGGCTCGGACCGCTATCACGGCGGGTTGATCTTCGAGAAGAGTGCCGGGATGCACGTCGGTCGCTATGTTCGCGGTCTCGCGAAGGCTGCGGAGGCGCGCGGAGCGCACATTCTGGAGCGTACGCCAGTTCTCGGGTTACAGAGGGAAACTCGGCGCGGAAACGTGGTCCGAACGCCGCGTGGAAAGATCCGCACGCCGCAGGTACTTCTGGCAAGCGGCATCTCGCAGGTCGGACCGTTCGGCTGGATCCGGCGCAGGATCGTGCCGGTTGGGGCTTTCCTCATCGTCACCGAGCCCTTGCCGCAGGAACTGCTCGACCGGCTGCTGCCAACCCGCCGGATGGCCACCGACACCAAAAACTTCGTCAACTTCTTTCGTGTCACTCCCGATAATCGCATGCTATTTGGCGGTCGTGCACGCTTCGCGACGTCGAATCCCAGTTCGGACGAAAAGAGCGGACTGATCTTGCGACAGCAGATGGCCACTGTGTTTCCCGAGCTGGCCAACGTGCGCATCGACTATTGCTGGGGCGGCATGGTCGACATGACGGCCAACCGCCTGCCGCGCGCGGGCCAGCGAGACGGTGTCTACTATTCGATGGGCTATAGCGGCCACGGCACCCACATGGCCACGCTGATGGGCACGCTGATGGCGGAGATCATGGACGGACGCGCCGACCTCAACCCGTGGAAAGACTTCGACTGGCCTGCTATCCCCGGTCACTTCGGCAAACCATGGTTTTTGCCCTTCGTGGGCGCATGGTATCGACTCAAGGACACGCTGCACTGAATTCACCGGTTCGTCACCTGATGCAAGCGGAAAGGCTGGATCGGTTCTTTATTTTCCCGGAAAAAATATGGAGATGATACAAATGAAAACACTGTTGCTTAAAAAAGAGGAAGTAAGCAGATTAATCTGCATGAGGGAAGTCATAGGAACGGTGGAAGATGCATACAAGGCCTTTAACAGTAATCAGGTGGTTCAACCTGGCTATATAGGGATACACCTCCCTTCACCTCGGGGCGAAATTGACTTTAAGCTTGGTTACTATAAACCCAATGAAATAATCTCCATGAAAGCGTCATCTGGAGGGTTCATTAATAACCTAACAGCACACGGCGTGCCTAGCGGCATGGGGACCATTCTTCTATTTGATGCCAGGAGCTGTGCGTTGATTTGCGTTATGGATGGCAGCTTGATCACCGGTCTCAGAACTGGGGCGTCTGGATCTATTTCAGTAAAAGCACTGGCAAGAAAAAAAGCGAAAACAATTACGTCTATCGGCACAGGAAATCAGGCAAGGATGCAAATCCGGGCAATCAATGAGATTATGAAGATTGAAGAAATCCATGCATGGGACAGCAATCCGGATACGCTTTCTAAATATAAAACTGATATCGAAAGCGAGTTTGGTATTCCTGTAGTGATGGCAAATTCCAAAAAAGAAGCTGTTGCGCAGGCTGATATCTTAATTACTACGACCCGCGGGAAAGGGTCGTTAGTGGAAGCCGATTGGGTAAAACCCGGCACACACATTGTTGCAATTGGCACAGACCAACTAGGTAAACAAGAACTGGATCCAGAGATATTCAGAAATGCCAAAATAGTAAATGACTCAATTGAGCAGTGCATCGAAAAAGGCGAAACATGGCATCCGCTGAATAAAAACATCATCACCAAATACGATATTCACGGAGAAATTGGCGAGATATTGTTGGGCAAAAAACCAGGAAGAGAAAATGATAATGAAATCACAATTTTCGACTCCACAGGAATGGCTATACAGGACAATACTACCTCGGCAAGAATCTATCAGAACGCAATAGAACGTAAGGTTGGAACTTTCTTTGAGTTTCTTTGAATAAGAATTTACTCAATAGATATTATTCACATAAAGTCACTTCAAAATAACCGCCTTAAACGAATCCCATTTTGTAAAACGAATATGGATCTTACTCTTGGCCATTGTGTGCAGTTGCATTGTGAGCAAATCAAGGGTTTACCCCAAACAATCAAATCAACTATCGACTAACGCCGTCTGTCCCGTTATGTTCGAAGGAACGTTTTTGACGTGGAAAGGTGATAAGCACTATGCGCAACTACCCTACTATTCAGGACATTCGAGAAGCCCAGGAACGGCTGAAGCCCCACATCAGACATACACCGTTATTGCGTGCAGAGAAAATTGAGGAAACCGTTGGTTGTCAGATATATCTAAAACCAGAGATGCTGCAAATTACTGGGGCCTTTAAAATTCGAGGCGCTCTAAACAAGTCACTCTCACTACCAAAAGATGATATAGCTAACGGCATCATTGCCACTTCTTCAGGCAATCACGCCCAAGGGCTTGCTTATGCAGCCAAAACGCTTGGCGTAAAAGCGATATTGGTACTTCCGGTTACCACTCCAAAAATTAAAATTGCCAACACAAAAGCCCTCGGCGCAGAGGTCATTCTTTTTGATGGTGATACTGCCGCGAGATGGAAAAGGGTCTATGAAATTGCTGAAGAACAGAACTATGCAGTTGTTCACGCTTTTGAGGACCCGCTGGTAATGGCTGGTCAGGGAACAATAGGTTGTGAAATATTGGAGGACTTGGAAGATGTGGACACGGTAATTATTCCCATGGGCGGCGGAGGCCTTATTTCAGGAATCGCGACCGCCATCAAAGAAACGAAACCATCGGTACGTGTTGTAGGCGCAGAGCCTGCCTTAACACCAAAGTATTTTCACAGCAGAAAAAATAAGAAACGTACATCACTTCCTTTAAAAAATACCATTGCGGATGGATTAAGAATAAGTGTTCCAGGTCAAAACCCATATCCCATTATTGAAAAGTATGTAGACGAGATTGTTCTCGTTGAAGACGAACATATCATTGCGGGTATGCGTATGCTTGCCAAGGATGCGAAATTGATTGCTGAGCCCGCAGCCTCAATTGGCATTGGATCTTTGTTGGCCGGTGCCGTAAAAGTTAAACCAGATGAGAAAGTCTGCGTGGTATTGACTGGCGGGAACTGGGATTTATGTGACCTTGCTGAGATATACAAACTTATTGAGTAAGCTTGCTTATCCAGAAATGACTCTAAAATTACCCTACCAATAAAAAAGTTGAGCTTGACCTTGCCTTTGCAGATACCGCACTTGACTTCATTAGCAGTGCACAAGGACTGGTTTCGGGACGTGCCGACGTCGTCGTGGTCGGAGCGGGCTTCACCGGGTTGTCGGCGGAGCTGGCCTTGGCCAAGCGCGGTGCTTCGGTGACAGCTTCGAATGCACTGCAGGGTCGTATCGACGCAAGTTAAAGGAAACCGAAGTGATGCATATCTTGTCCGGGCGGGGACGCTTTACCCATCCCCTTATACAGAAGTAGAACCGTCTCGGCAGCGGGGCATGGAGTGGATAGCGTCAAGCAGGATGTCCGGTTTACCGACAAACATCTTGGCCGGCGCATTGACTCATCAGAACTGCAACCCGTGCTGACCTGTTGCCTC
>NZ_BAAILO010000194.1:0-285 GCF_054589115.1 Cupriavidus sp. 8B
ACGGTTGATATTTCGGATACGCATGTTTGTTGTTCCAGGTTGGATGAATACAAGGGACTGAGTCCAGCGCGGTCGTTCCGTCACGCAGAGGCGTGAACGTATAGGCATGCCGTTGCTGGACACATGGGGGTATGCGTCATCCGGCTTGCTGACTGGCGCGCCCATTTGTGCGCGCGGATTTGGCATTCAAACTTCGGCAGCAGGAGTCAGGCCGGCCGACTTCGCACCGGTCTTCTCCAGGTTGCCCATGGCCAGGAACAGGCCAATACCACCCAGAATCATCAG
>NZ_BAAILO010000195.1:0-213 GCF_054589115.1 Cupriavidus sp. 8B
TGGACACACAGCCTGCCCGCTGCGCTGGTATTGCTTGCCATTGCCGTGACGTTCTCCTTCTCGGCCCTACCCATCTTTTGGGCAATTCCGCAACGCTACCTCTCTGGCGCTGGCGCCGCGGGGGGGATTGCCGTCATTAGCAGCCTGGGTCAGTTGGGGAGCTTCTTCAGTCCCACCATGATCGGCTGGATTAAGGCCACGACAGGCAGTCTC
>NZ_BAAILO010000196.1:0-83468 GCF_054589115.1 Cupriavidus sp. 8B
CCTTCGCCGGGCGCAAAACGGCGCGGGCGGTCCTGGCCTTCGCCGGGCGCGAAACGGCGCGGGCGGTCCTGGCCTTCGCCGGGCGCGAAACGGCGCGGGCGGTCCTGGCCTTCGCCGGGCGCAAAACGGCGCGGGCGGTCCTGGCCTTCGCCGGGCGCGAAGCGACGCGGACGGTCCTGGCCTTCACCGGAGCCGAAGTTGCGCGGGCGGTCATTGCCTTCGCCAGCAAAGTGGCGGGGACGGTCCTGGCCTTCGCCCGGGGCAAAGCGACGCGGACGGTCCTGGCCTTCGCCGGGGCCGAAGTTGCGCGGGCGGTCATTGCTGTCGCCGCCAAAGCGGCGGGGCCGATCCTGGCCTTCACCCGGGGTGAAACGGCGCGGACGGTCCTGCCCTTCGCCGGAGTCGAAACGGCGCGGGCGATCGTTGCCTTCGCCGGCAAAGCGGCGCGGACGGTCCTGCGCCTCGCCTGGACCGAAGCGGCGCGGCCGGTCCTGGCCGTCGCCCGTACGCGGGCCGCGCGGCGGGCGCTGGCCAGCGTCTTCCGCCTTCTTGCGGCCGCCGGCGCGTTCCTGTGCCTGCTTGATGCCGTCGACCACGGCGCGCACGCGTCCACGGTTCAGGTCGGACACCCGCACCGGCCGGGTGGCGGCGGGTTTGCGGGCGTTGCCCTCGGGCGCGGCGGTCTTGATGCCCAGCGTCTTGCGCTTGGGCGAATTGCTATCGGTCATATCTTCTATGTGGGGCGTCCGGCCTAGATGGCCAGCGCCGCCAGCAGGTCCTGTTCAAGCTGTAACTGCAGTTTGTTATCCGAGGCGAGGCGGCTGCCATCGACCAGGAAAACGTCTTCCACCCGCTCGCCGAGCGTATTGATGCGGGCGGTATGCACCGAGGTGCGATGTTTGGCCAGTACGCGCGAGATCGCGTACAGCAGGCCGGTGCGGTCGTTGGCCGACAAAGAAAGCAGGTAGTACTGGCCGCGTTCGTCGGGGCGCAGGTCCACGCGCGGCTTGATCGGGAAGCTGCGCGACTGGCGCGACAGCCGCCCCTGGGCGGGTTCCGGCAGCGTGCCTTGCTGCTGCAGGCGCTCCGCCAGTTCGTGCTCCACCAGCGCGATGATGTCGCGGTAGTTGCCGCTGGCATCGCTGCTGATGCCCGGGTCGGTCACCTGGAAGGTATCCAGCGCATAGCCGTGGCGCGTGGTGTGGATCTTGGCCTCCTGAATGGAGAAGCTCTTGCGCTCGAAATAGCCGCAGATGCGCGCGAACACGTCGGGCTGGTCCTTGACGTAGACCGCCACCTGCAGGCCTTCGCCCGCGGGCGACAGGCGCGCCTTGACCACCGGCACCGGGCTGTCCACCTTGTTGTACAGATGCCGCGTGAGCCAGGCGATGTCGCGCGCATCGTGACGCAGGAAGAAGGCCACGTCGAGCTGGGCCCACAATGGCTTGCCCAGTTCCGGGTCGAACGCCTTGAGCCGCAGCTGCGCAATGGTGTCGTCCTTGCGCTGCGCCCACAGCGAATGCGGGTCCACGCGCGCGCCGCCCAGCACGCGCAGCGTGATGCGGTAGAGGTCTTCCAGCAGCTTGCCCTTCCACGCGTTCCACACCTTGGGGCTGGTGCCGCGGATATCGGCCACCGTCAGCAGGTAGAGCGCGGTCAGGTAGCGCTCGGTGCCGACCACGCGGGCGAAGGCATGGATCACATCCGCATCGGTCAGGTCCTGCTTCTGCGCCACGTGGCTCATGGTCAGGTGATGCTCGACCAGCCAGGCGATCAGGTCGGCATCTTCGCGCTCGATGCCGTGCTGCTTGCAGAACCGGCGCGCGTCGGCCGTGCCAAGCTTGGAGTGATCGCCGCCGCGGCCCTTGGCGATGTCGTGGAACAGCGCCGCCACCCACAGCACCCAGGGGCGGTCGAAGGTGGCCATCAGCTGGCTGCAGAAGGGGAATTCGTGCGTGTGCTCGACGATGGCGAAGCGGCGCATGTTGCGCACCACCATCAGGATGTGCTGGTCCACCGTGTAGACGTGGAACAGGTCGTGCTGCATCTGCCCGACGATGCGGCGGAAATTGATCAGGTAACGGCCCAGCACGCTGGTCTGGTTCATCAGGCGCAGCGCGTGGGTGATGCCCTGCGGCTCCTGCACGATGGCGAGGAACAGGCGGCGGTTTACCGGATCGTTGCGCCAGCTCGCGTCCATCACCGTGCGGGCGTTGTACAGGCCGCGCAGCGTACGTGGCGACAAGCCCTTGACGCCCGGCGTGCGCTCGTACACCAGGAACGTTTCCAGGATGGCGTGGGGCTCGCGCTCGTAGAGATCGTCGCTGGTGATCTCAAGCATGCCCTGGCGTTCCACGAAGCGCTCGTTGATGACGCGGGTCACCTTGGATTCGCTGGGGAACAGCATGGCCTCGATATTGAGCAGCAGCACGATATTGAGCTGCGTGACCGCCTTGGCCGCCCAGTAATAACGACGCATCAGCTGCTCGCTGGCGCGCTTGTTATTGTTCTGCCGATAGCCGAAGGACTCGGCCAGCGCGGTCTGCAGGTCGAACACCAGCACGTCCTGGCGGCGTCCGGCCACCAGGTGCAGGCGCGCGCGGATGGTCTTGAGCAGGCGCTCGTTGCGGGCGAGCTCCTGCGCTTCGCGCTCGCTCAGCAGCCCGCGCTCGAACAGTTCCTTCCAGCTGTCGCCCAGGCCGGCCGCCTTGGTCATCCACAGGATCACCTGCAGGTCGCGCAGGCCGCCGGGGCTTTCCTTGCTGTTGGGCTCGAGCGAGTAGGGCGTGTCCTGGTACTTGGCGTGGCGCTGGCGCATTTCCAGCAGCTTGGCCTGGAAGAAGGCGCGCGGGTCCAGGTCGGCCTGGTAGCGCGTCTGCAGCTCGGAAAACAGCTTGCGGTTGCCCGTCAGCAGGCGCGCTTCCAGCAAGGACGTCTGGATCGTCACGTCCTGGCGCGATTCGCGGATGCAGTCGTCCACGGTGCGCACGGCGGAGCCGATTTCAAGCCCCAGGTCCCAGCACAGGCCGATGAACTTCTCCAGCCTGGAGGTGGTGTCCTCGTCGGGCTCCGATGGCAGCAACAGCAGCACATCCACATCGGAAAACGGGAACAGCTCGCCGCGCCCGTAGCCGCCCACCGCCACCAGCGCGCTGTCGTCCGGCAGGCCCAGGCCGCGCCAGGCTTCGACCAGCGCGGTATCGACCGCGCGCCGCAGGCGCGTCAGCAGGTGGCCGACATGGCCGTGCGCGTTGAAGTCCGCGAACACGGCTTGCTTGTCGGCTTTCAGCTGATCGCGAACACGGGTGGCGAGGATGATTTCCGGCGTGGCGTCCATGGCTAGGGCTTGGGGCATCGAAGGGACGGCTGAAATAAGAAGGGCGCCAACTTTGGCGCCCGTAGCGTCAGGCTGCAACAGAATCAGTGACGAACGACGGCGGCGCCTGCGTGCCCGCGGAGACGGTGAGCACGTCGTAGCCGGTCTCGGTCACCAGGATGGTGTGCTCCCACTGCGCGGACAGGCTGCGGTCACGCGTCTTGACGGTCCAATGGTCGGGCATGGTGCGGATATCGCGCTTGCCTGCGTTGACCATCGGCTCGATCGTGAAGATCATGCCGGGCTGGATTTCCATGCCGGTGCCGGGGCGGCCGTAGTGCAGGATCTGCGGGTCTTCGTGGAAGTTCTTGCCGATGCCATGGCCGCAGTACTCGCGCACCACGGTATAGCCAGCGCTTTCCGCATGGACCTGGATCACATGGCCGATATCGCCGAGGCGGGCGCCGGGGCGCACCTGGGCGATGCCCTTCCACATGCACTCGAAGGTGATCTGAGCCAGGCGCTTGGCCAGGATCGAGCCCTCTCCGGCGATGAACATGCGGCTGGTGTCGCCGTAGTAGCCTTCCTTGGTGATCACGGTGATGTCGAGGTTCACCGCGTCGCCGGACTTCAGCACGCGCTCGCCCGGGATGCCGTGGCAGATGACGTCGTTGACCGACGTGCAGATGGCGCCGGGGAAGGGCGGGTAGCCCGGCGGCGCATAATTCAGGGGCGCGGGTACCGTGCCCTGCACTTCGCGCATATAGGCGTGGCACAGCCGGTCGAGTTCGCCGGTGGTGACTCCCGGCTTGACGAAGGGCGTGATGTAGTCGAGGACCTCGGAGGCCAGCCGGCAGGCTACCCGCATTTGGGCGATGTCGTCGGCGTTCTTGATATGGATGCTCATGCTGCTCGCAAAAGTGGCGGCGAAGCCACGGGCTGCGCCTCAAATCGAATCTTAAAGTGGGATTATCGCACCATCGGCCACCAACCGCAGCCGAAAACGGGCTTCGCCGGCTATGGGCGCCTCCATTCCATGGCGATTGGCCTCTTGAGCGAAGTCCTGTTTTGTTGCTACAATCTCTGGCTGGCTTTCTTGCAGCTGCCTGGCGTGTCGATGTGACCATGCTGGCAGCGGCTCGCAGGCCGGGGCAGCTACTAACTTGTGGCCGCTGTATTTGGCAGGCGCCTTGCGCTTACTAAATATACAAAGTTTTTGAAATTGCGAGTCCGTCCATCCGGGGTGTTCCTTTTCAGGAATGTCGGGGCGGACTTCAGACCTAACCCTTTTGGAGATTTTTCATGTCCGTTACCATGCGCGAAATGCTGGAAGCCGGTTGCCACTTTGGCCACCAAACCCGCTTCTGGAACCCCAAGATGGCTCCGTACATCTTCGGCCACCGCAACAAGATCCATATTATCAACCTCGAAAAGACGTTGCCGATGTTCCAGGACGCGCTGAAGTACGTGCGTCAACTGGCAGCAAATCGCGGCACCGTGCTGTTCGTGGGCACCAAGCGTCAATCGCGCGAAATCCTGGCTGAAGAAGCAGGCCGCGCTGGCATGCCCTACGTCGACGCCCGCTGGCTCGGCGGCATGATGACCAACTTCAAGACCGTCAAGATCTCGATCAAGCGCCTGAAGGACATGGAAGCCGCCAAGGAAGCCGGCGCGCTGGAAACCATGAGCAAGAAGGAAGCCCTGATGTTCGAGCGCGAAATGGACAAGCTGCAAAAGTCCATCGGCGGCATCAAGGACATGGGCGGCGTGCCTGACGCCATCTTCGTGGTCGACGTCGGCTACCACAAGATTGCCGTGACCGAAGCCAAGAAGCTGGGCGTGCCCGTCATCGGCGTGGTCGATACCAACCACTCGCCGGAAGGCATCGACTACGTGATCCCGGGTAACGACGACTCGAGCAAGGCAGTTGCCCTGTACGTGCGCGGCGTGGCCGACGCGATCCTGGAAGGCCGTGCAAACGCCGTGCAGGACGTGGTTGAAGCCGCTCGCGGCGGCGACGATTTCGTCGAAGTCGAAGAAGCCTAAAGGCTTGCTGCCGCAAGGACCCCGTACCGCGCGCATCGCAAGCTGACACATCACCGCTAGCCAACCGGCCCCAGGGCCGGGGCGCTGCGCGCAGCCGGGGCTTTCCGGCAATCGAGGGGGCGAATCTTACGCCCCCTTTTTTCGAATTGTTGTCATCCGCCCCTGGCATGATCTGGCGCGGGTGAAGTTGAACATACCTCCGGATCCCAGATCCTGCCAGACCGACGGCGGGATAGGGCGGGGCGAACCATTCAAGGAGTGACAAATGGCGGCAATTACCGCAAGCATGGTGGCAGAACTGCGCGCGAAGACCGACGCGCCGATGATGGAATGCAAGAAGGCCCTGACCGAGGCCGACGGCAACCTGGAAAAGGCTGAAGAGCTGCTGCGCGTCAAGCTGGGCAACAAGGCCAGCAAGGCCGCTTCGCGCGTGACCGCCGAAGGCGTGGTCGTGTCCTTCATCGAAGGTACCACCGGCGCGCTGGTGGAACTGAACTGCGAAACCGACTTCGTGTCGAAGAACGACGACTTCATGGCGTTCTCGAACAAGGTCGCCGAACTGGTCGCCAAGCAGAACCCGGCCGACGTGGCTGCGCTGTCGGCGCTGGAAATCGATGGCGTGACCGTTGAAGCCACCCGTACCGCCCTGATCGGCAAGATCGGCGAAAACCTGGCGATCCGCCGCTTTGCCCGCTACGCCAATGGCGGCAAGCTGGCTGCTTACCTGCACGGCACCCGCATCGGCGTGATGGTCGAGTTCGACGGCGACGAAACCGCCGCCAAGGACGTGGCCATGCACGTTGCCGCGATGAAGCCGGTGTCGCTGTCGTCCGCCGACGTGCCCGCCGAGCTGATCGCCAAGGAGCGCAGCATTGCGGAGCAAAAGGCTGCCGAATCGGGCAAGCCGGCCGAAATCGTCGCCAAGATGGTCGACGGCTCGGTGCAGAAGTACCTGAAGGAAGTGTCGCTGTTCAACCAGACCTTCGTGAAGAACGACAAGCAGACCGTCGAGCAGATGCTCAAGGCCGCCAACACCACGGTCAAGGGTTTCACCCTGTACGTGGTCGGTGAAGGCATCGAGAAGAAGCAGGACGACTTTGCCGCTGAAGTGGCCGCCCAGGTGGCAGCCGCCCAAAAGGCCTGAAGTCCTGGCGACCAGGGTGCCCGGTAGGGTGCCCCACCGGTCGCCGTATAATGCCGAGGGGCACCGCAAGGTGCCCCTCGGCACAAATGACCGCGCCGCGCTTACCCGTGCGGCGCGGGCGAAGTAGCCCGTTTCCGCAGTCGTCTGACCTGCCGTGCTTCAAGCGCATGTTTGTTCTGCGTTTGCAGTGCAGCAACCAGGCCACCCCGAAAACCGGCTTTTATAGCGGCGGCACGCCGATCCGTGCCGCTTGCCTTCAAATATCCGACTCAACAGAACGAGCCGAACCAGCCCCGGGGATCAATATGCCAGCTTATAAGCGCGTCCTACTGAAATTGTCCGGCGAAGCCCTGATGGGTGATGATGCCTTCGGCATCAATCGCTCGACCATCGAGAGCATGGTCAATGACATCGCCGAGATCGTGAGGCTGGGCGTCCAGGTCGCGGTGGTGATCGGCGGTGGCAACATCTTCCGCGGCGTGGCCGGCGGGGCAGCGGGCATGGACCGCGCCACGGCCGACTACATGGGCATGCTGGCCACCATGATGAATGCGCTGGCCCTGCAGGATGCCATGCGTCACGCCGACATCGTTGGCCGCGTGCAGTCGGCCCTGCGCATGGACCAGGTGGTCGAGCCTTACATCCGCCCGCGCGCCATCCGCCAGCTGGAGGAGGGTAAGGTGGTGATCTTCGCCGCCGGCACCGGCAACCCCTTCTTCACGACCGATACCGCTGCCGCCCTGCGTGGCGCGGAAATCGGCGCGGAGATCGTGCTCAAGGCGACCAAGGTGGACGGCGTCTACACCGCCGACCCGAAGAAGGACCCCAGCGCAACGCGCTACACCACCATCTCCTTCGATGAGGCGATCTCGCGCAACCTGCAGGTGATGGATGCCACGGCGTTCGCCTTGTGCCGCGACCAGAAGCTGCCGATCAAGGTGTTCTCCATCGTCAAGCCGGGCGCGCTCAGACGCGTGATCCTGGGCGAAGACGAAGGTACGCTGGTGCACGTATAAGTGCTGCAACAGGCGCTGGTGCGCTGCCGCCGAAGGTGGCGCGCGTGCCGGCAAAGAGTAGAATGATTCATTTTCGATCCCGCCGTCCGGGATCATGGTTACCCGTTTTCGGAGGTAAAAATGAGCGTCGCCGACACCAAGAAGAGCGTCGAGCAGAAAATGCAAAAGACCATTGAAGCGTTCAAGGCCGACCTGGCCAAGATTCGCACTGGTCGTGCACACACGGGTCTGCTCGACCACGTACAAGTGGATTACTACGGCTCCCCGGTGCCGATCAGCCAGGTGGCCAACGTCGGCCTGGCCGATTCGCGCACCATCAGTGTGCAGCCGTGGGAAAAGAAGATGGTCAGCGCCATCGAGAAGGCCATCCGCGACGCGGACCTGGGCCTGAACCCGTCGACCATGGGCGAGACCATCCGCGTGCCCATGCCCATGCTGACCGAAGAGCGCCGCAAGGAACTCGCCAAGGTCGTCAAGGGTGAGGCCGAGGGCGCCAAGATCGCCGTGCGCAACCTGCGCCGCGATGCCAACGAGCAGTTCAAGAAGCTGGTCAAGGACAAAGCCATTTCCGAGGACGACGAGCGCCGCGGACAGGACGATGTCCAGAAGCTGACCGACAAGTTCGTCGCCGAGATCGACAGGATGGTTGCCGAGAAGGACAAGGAGATCATGACGGTGTGACGCATAATGCGGCGGCTTGCCAGCCGCCGCTGTGTCCGGTACCGTTTCCCATCATGCATCACATCAGTTCCACGCTCAGCGTCCCCGACTCCACCTATGTGCCCCGCCACGTTGCCATCATCATGGATGGCAACGGCCGCTGGGCGACCAAGCGGCACCTGCCACGCGTTGCCGGCCACAGCCGTGGCCTGGATGCCGTGCGGGCCGTGGTGGAAGCCTGCGCCGCGCGTGGCGTGCAGTACCTGACCCTGTTCGCGTTCAGCTCCGAGAACTGGCGCCGCCCGGCGGACGAAGTCTCGTTCCTGATGCGGCTGTTCATGACCGCGTTGCGCCGCGAGGTGGTCAAGATGCACGCCAACAATATCCGGGTGAGGGTGGTTGGCGACCTGAGCCGCTTCAGCCCTCGCATCCAGCAGCTGATCGCCGACGCCGAGGCCCGCACCGACGGCAACACCGGCCTGACGGTGACCATCGCCGCCAATTACGGCGGCCGCTGGGACCTGCTCCAGGCCATGCGCAAGATGCTGGCGCGCTCGCCCATGCTCGATCCGGAATCCGTGGACGAATCCATGCTCGCGCCGCACCTGGCCATGGCCTACGCGCCCGAGCCCGACCTGTTCATCCGCACCGGGGGCGAGCAGCGCATCAGCAATTTCCTGCTGTGGCAGCTGGCGTACTCCGAGCTCTATTTCACCGACGTGTTCTGGCCGGATTTCAGCGCCGCAGAGCTCGACAAGGCGTTTGCCTCGTACCGGCAGCGCGAGCGCCGCTTCGGCCGTACCAGCGCGCAAGTGGTGGCACCACCCGGCCTTTCCGGCACCGCCTGAAGCCGTTTTCCATTTTTTCACCGGAATCCCGCAGCGCATGCTTCTTACCCGTGTCATCACCGCCGTATGCCTGTTGCTGCTGATCCTGCCGATCCTGTTCCTGGCACCCCCGTCGGCGCTGGCCGGCCTGGTGGCGGTGATCGTCGTCCTGGCGGGCTGGGAATTCGGTCGTTTGATCGGGCTGCGCGGCGTCTGGCCCTATGTCTATGCGGTGGCCTGCCTGGTCGCCCTGGTCGGCTGGCATGATGCTGCCGACCGCCAGGCGCTGACCCGCCTGCTGCAGGTCGGCGTGGCCTGCTGGGGCGTCGCCGTGGTGCTGCTGGCGCGCGGCGTGCGCCAGGCCAGCCCGTCCTTTACCTTGCTGAGCGCCATTCTCGGCTTGTTCATGCTGCCCGCGTTCGGCCACGCCACCTTGATCCTGCGCGAGCTGGGCATCGGGGTGCTGCTGTCGGTGGCGGTGCTGGTCTGGGCGGCCGATATCGGCGCCTATTTTGTCGGCAAGGCCATCGGGCGGCGTAAGCTTGCCCCCACCATCAGCCCGGGCAAGTCCTGGGAAGGCGCGATCGGCGGCTGGCTGGTGGTGCTGCTGATCGCTCTCGGGCTGGCCGCTACCCAAGCTTTTTCCCCAACCTGGTTCTCTGGCATGGCCGACCATAACGGCCTGGCAGTCGTGGCGCTGCTGTCTACCCTGCTGGTGGTCGCCAGCGTCGTGGGGGATCTCTTCGAGTCGCTGCTCAAGCGCCAGGTCGGCATGAAGGACAGCAGCAGGCTGTTGCCAGGCCATGGTGGCGTGCTCGACCGGATCGATGCCCTCTTGCCCGTGTTTCCGCTGGCCGCCTTGCTGGCCATCTATCTTTGAGTTGATCTGATATGCGTCGTATTACCGTCCTGGGTGCCACCGGCTCGATCGGGGAAAGTACGCTTGATGTGGTCAAGCGCCACCCCGAGCGCTATGCGGTCCATGCGCTGACGGCACATCGGCAGGTCGACAAGCTGGCTGCGCTATGCCGGGAATTCCGCCCGGCCCACGCCGTGGTCGGCACTGCCCAGGCAGCGAGCGAGCTGGAAGCGCTGCTGCGCACGGCCGGCGTGAAGACCGAGGTTGGCTATGGCGAGGCAGCGCTGGAAGCGGTGGCGGTCGACCCCGCCGCCGATTCGGTCATGGCAGCCATCGTCGGCGCCGCCGGGCTGCGTCCCACGCTGGCCGCGGCGCGGGCGGGCAAGCGCGTGCTGCTGGCCAACAAGGAAGCGCTGGTGATGTCCGGCCGGCTCTTCATGGATGCCGTGCGCGAGCACGGCGCCACGCTGCTGCCGATCGACAGCGAGCACAATGCCATTTTCCAGTGTCTGCCGGCCGACGATCCGCGCCTGGGCGCGGGCGTCTCCAAGATCCTGCTGACGGCTTCCGGCGGCCCGTTCCGGACCCGGGATCCGGCCACCTTGCACGATATCTCGCCGGACGAGGCCTGCGCCCATCCGAACTGGGTGATGGGCCGCAAGATCTCGGTCGACTCCGCCACCATGATGAACAAGGGGCTGGAGGTGATCGAGGCGCACTGGCTGTTCGCCGCGCCGGCGGACCGCATCGAGGTGCTGATCCACCCGCAGAGCATCGTGCATTCGATGGTGTCCTACGCCGACGGCTCGGTGCTGGCCCAACTCGGCAACCCTGACATGCGCACGCCGATCGCCTACGGGCTGGCCTATCCCGAGCGCATGCACGCGGGCGTTTCCCCGCTGGACCTTACCCGTGCCGGCGCGCTGACCTTCGAAACCCCGGATCTGGCGCGCTTTCCCTGCCTGGGCCTGGCGTTCGACGCCTTGCGGGCAGGCGGGGTGGCCCCGGTCATCCTGAACGCCGCCAACGAGGTTGCCGTCGAAGCGTTCCTGCAAGGCCAGATCCGTTTCACCGACATCGCGCGCATCGTGGCGCAGGTGTTGGCGCAGGCCTCGCCCGGCAGCGTCGACACGCTGGAAGGCGTGATGGACGCCGACCAGGAGGCGCGCCGCCGCGCCGGCGCCTTGCTGGAAGGCGCGCGTTCGTGATGACGCCGGTGGAGGCGCGGCCGGGATCGGCGACAATAGCGGCGCACCGGCCGATGCCGGCGCACCGGTTGCCGGGGCTCGTGCCCGGCGTCTCCTTTGTGCTATCGAGGCGTTAAGCCCCTGACGACAAGCTGCCTGCCATGCAAACCGTAATTGCTTTCGTCGCTGCCCTTTGCATCCTGATCTATTTCCATGAAATGGGTCACTACCTGGCCGCGCGCCTGTGCGGGGTCAAGGTGCTGCGCTTCTCGATCGGCTTCGGGCGGCCGCTGGTGCGCTGGGTGTCCAAGGGGCGGGACCGCACCGAATGGACCATCGCCGCGATTCCGCTGGGTGGCTACGTCAAGATGCTCGACGAGCGTGAGAGCGATCCGGGCCATGATGCACCGGTCGATGCCGCCGACCTGCCACGCGCCTTCAACCGGCAGCCGGTGGCCAAGCGCTTCGCCATCGTGGCAGCCGGGCCGCTGGCCAATTTTGCCCTGGCGATCGTGCTGTATTTCGTGTTGTTTGCCGGTGGCATGCGCGAGGCCGCGCCCATCGTCGCGGCGCCGCCTGCCGGCACGCCCGCGGCCGAGGCGGGCTTGCGCGAGGGCGATCGCGTGCTGGCGCTGCAGGCCAATGGCCAGACCGAGCAGGTGCGTTCCTGGAACGACCTGCGCATGGCCGTGTTCGCCCAGGGCTTTGGCGACGCCAGCGCGGTGCTGCACGTGCGCGCGGCCGATGGCGCCGAGCGCGATGTGAAGCTGCCGCGGCTGCCGAATACCGGCGGCAATCCCGAACAAGACCCGCTTGCCACGCTGGGACTGGCCCTCAAGGGCGGCCCGGTCACGATTACCGAAGTCCTGCCGGACTCCGCCGCGCAACGCGCCGGCCTGCGCCAGGGCGATCGCGTGGTGGCCTGGCAGGGACGCCCGCTGACCCAGGCCGGGGAGCTGATCCGCGGGGTCAGGGCACGGCCCGGCGCCGAGGTCACGCTTGGCATCGAGCGCGAGGGCAGGCGCCTGGATGTGCCCGTGAAGCTGGATACGGTCCCTGCTGCGCAGGGCGCCAGCGCGGCAGCCGCCGCCACCGGCAAGCTCGGCGCCGCGCTGAGCCAGGCGGTCGAGATGGAGACCGTGCGCTACCAGCCGGTCGAGGCGCTGAGCCGCGCGGTCGGGCAGGTCTGGAGCACCAGCGTGCTCTCGCTCAAGCTGCTCGGAAAGATGCTGGTGGGGCAGGCGTCGCTGCAGAACCTGAGCGGCCCGCTGACCGTGGCGGACTACGCGGGGCGTGCCGCCCACCTCGGCTGGCAGCCCTTTGTCGGCTTCCTGGCGCTGGTCAGTGTTAGCCTCGGTGTATTGAATTTGTTACCTATTCCGGTATTGGATGGGGGGCATTTGCTGTATTATTGCGTTGAATTTTTGACTGGCAGGCCCGTACCAGACCGCTGGCAGGCTGTGCTGCAGAAGGTCGGCATCGCCTGCGTCTTGCTCCTGACTTCGCTCGCCTTGTTCAACGATGTCAGCCGGCTGTTTTTAGCGCGCGGCTAGACATAGGTTGCCGGCTGTGGCGTGCGGGTGTCACTGACACCCCGCGCCAGATGCCGAGCCAAGGCGCAGCCCCGTGAAGCATCGGAGCCCAATCCTGCATGGAATCAAAGAGGGGATCAAGATTGATCAGACATAAGCGCATCTCGCTGGGCGTGCTGGCGAGTGCCATCATCGCGGCCTGGACCCCAGTGAGTTGGGCCGCGGAGCCATTCGTCGTCAAGGACATTCGTGTCGAGGGCCTGCAGCGGGTCGAGCCGGGTACGGTGTTCGGCTACCTGCCGGTCAAGGTCGGCGAAACCTTCAGCGACGACAAGGGCGCGGACGCCATTCGAGCCCTGTATAACACCGGGTTCTTCAAGGATGTCCAGATCCGTTCCGAGGATGGTGTGCTGGTGGTCCAGGTGGAAGAGCGTCCCGCCATCTCCCAGCTCGAATTCGTCGGCATCAAGGAATTCGACAAGGACACCCTGCGCCGCTCGTTGCGCGCGGTGGGCGTGGCCGAGGCCCGGTACTACGACAAGGCCCTGATCGACAAGGCAGAGCAGGAGCTCAAGCGCCAGTACGTGGCGCGTGGCTACTACGCGGCCGACGTCCAGACCACGATCACCCCGGTCGACCGCAACCGCGTGTCGGTGGTGTTCAATGTCGACGAAGGTCCGGTGGCCAAGATCCGCCAGATCAATATCGTCGGCAACAAGGCCTTCAAGGAAAGCACGCTGCGCGATGAAATGCAGCTGTCGACCCCGAACTGGCTGTCCTGGTACACCAAGAACGACCTGTATTCCAAGCAAAAGCTCACCGCCGACCTCGAAGCACTGCGTTCGTACTACCTGAACCGCGGCTACCTCGAGTTCGCCATCGAATCGACGCAGGTGTCGATCACGCCGGACAAGAAGGACATCTTCCTGACGCTGAACATCAAGGAAGGCGACCAGTACAAGGTGTCGGACATCCGCCTGGCGGGCGAGCTGCTCGGCAAGCAGGCCGAGATGGAAAAGCTGCTCAAGCTGCAAAAGGGCGAGGTCTTCTCGTCCGAGAAGCTGACCCAGAGCACCAAGGCCATCACCGACTTGCTGGGCACCTACGGCTACGCGTTCACCACCATTAACCCGCAGCCGCAGATCGACAAGGAAAAGCGTGAAGTCGCGCTGACCCTGATGGTCGACCCGGGCCGTCGCGTCTATGTCCGCCGTGTCAACGTGGTGGGCAACAGCAAGACCCGCGACGAAGTGGTGCGCCGCGAAATGCGCCAGATGGAAAGCTCGTGGTTCGACAGCGAAAAGCTGACGCAATCGCAGGCCCGTATCAACCGAACCGGCTACTTCACCGACACCAACATCACCACCGAAGACGTGCCCGGCGCGCCCGACCAGGTCGATGTGAATGTCAACGTGACCGAAAAGCCGACCGGCCAGATCAGCCTGGGCCTGGGCTTCTCCTCCACGGACAAGCTGGTGTTGCAGGCCGGCCTGCGCCAGGACAACGTGTTCGGTTCGGGTACCAGCCTGGGCCTGGACGTGAACACGGCAAAGTCCTTCCGTACCATCTCGCTGACGCAGTACGATCCGTACTTCACGGTGGACGGCATCAGCCGCTCGACCGATATCTACTACCGTACGTCGCGGCCGCTGTACTACACCGGTGACCAGGACTACAAGATCGTATCGGAAGGCGGCAACGTCAAGTTCGGCGTGCCGTTTACGGAAACCGATACCGTGTTCTTCGGTATCGGCTACGAGCGCACCCAGGTGACCATCTCGCCGAACACCCCGCTCCAGTACGGCCAGTGGCTGACCAAGATCGGCAAGTCCAGCGGCGACCCGATCAATAACTTCCCGTTCACGATCGGCTGGGCCCGTGACCGTCGCGACAGCGCGCTGGTCCCGACCAAGGGACCCTACACGCAGGTCAACCTTGAAGTGGGCGTGCCCGGCGGCGATACGCAGTACTATCGCGCCAGTGCCCAGCAGCAATATTTCTATCCGCTGTCCAAGGCCTTCACGCTGGCCTTCAACGGTGAAGTGGCTTACGGTCACGGCTATGGCAACACGCCGTTCCCGGTGTTCAAGAACTTCTACGCTGGTGGTATCGGCTCGGTTCGCGGCTACCAGACCAGCACGCTGGGCAAGAAGGACCAGAACGGCAACCCGATCGGCGGCGCCTCCAAGATGATCGGTAACGTCGAATTCATCTTCCCGCTGCCGGGCTCGGGCGTGGACCGGACCCTGCGCCTGTTCACCTTCTTCGACTTTGGTAACGTGTACGAGGAAGGGGCCCCGATACTGTTCAGCCAGCTCAAGTATTCGACGGGCGTGGGCATGTCCTGGCTGTCGCCGATCGGTCCGCTCAAGATCAGCGTGGGCTTCCCGCTGAAGAAGGACGAGACCGACAAGGTACAGCGCTTCCAGTTCCAGATCGGTACTGCGTTCTGAGCGAGAATAGAGAAAAGAAGGATTGAGGAACGGATTCATGAAAACAACATTCTCACTGATCAAGAGCCTGGCCGCCGCCGCGCTGACGGCCGGCGCGCTGCTGGCTGCCGCGCCCGCCACGGCGCAGGAAGCACGCATCGCCGCGGTCAATTCCGAGCGTATCCTGCGTGATTCGGTGCCTGCCAAGCAGGCCCAGGTCAAGCTGGAGCAGGAGTTCTCCAAGCGTGACCGCGAGTTGCAGGACATGGCCCAGAAGATCAAGGGCATGGCCGACAAGCTCGACAAGGACACGGCCGTGCTGGCCGATGCCGACCGCCAACGCCGCCAGCGTGAAGTGGCCGATCTGGATCGCGAATTCCAGCGCAAGCAACGTGAATTCCGCGAGGACCTGAACCAGCGCCGCAACGAGGAACTGGCCCAGGTGCTCGAGCGCGCCAACCGCGTGATCCGCCAGCTTGCCGAGCAGCGCAAGTACGACCTGATCGTGCAAGAGGCCGTGTACGTCAATCCTCGCATCGACATTACCGACGATGTGATGAAAGCGTTGAACGCCGGCAGCAAGTAAGCTGCCAGTTTTCGCCGTCCAAGGAAGTACTGCCATGCAAACACCCACACTGGGTCAGCTCGCCACCGATACCGGCGCGCAGGTTGTGGGTGATCCCGACCTCGCCGTGCGCGGCCTCGCGCCGCTCGACCAGGCCGGTCCCGACCAGCTCTCGTTCCTCTCGAATCCCCTGTACCTGCCGCAGGCGCTGGCCTCCGGCGCCGGCGCCGTCATCGTGTCGGCGCCCGACCTGGAGCGCATCCGCGCCGAAGGGCAGGCCAATGGCCGCAACTGGCTGGTGGCACGTAACCCTTACGTGTGCTTTGCCCGTATTGCGCAAGGGTTCGAGCGCCGCGCCAACACCGACCACCGTACCGGCATCGACCCGCGCGCCAGCGTGGCGCCCGACGCCGTGGTGCCGCCGTCCTGCTTTATCGGCCCCAACGTGGTGATCGAAAGCGGGGCCCGGATCGGCGAGCGGGTGCGCATCCTGGCCAATGGCTTTGTCGGCGCGGGGGCGCAGATCGGCGATGACACGCTGATCTACGCCAATGTCTCGGTCTATCACCAATGCGTGGTGGGCATGAGATGCATACTGCACAGCGGTGTGGTGCTGGGTGCGGATGGCTTCGGCTTTGCGCCGGACATTGGCCCGGGCGGCGTCGAGTACGTCAAGATTCCCCAGACCGGCCGCGCCGTGCTGGGCAATGACGTCGAGGTCGGCGCCAATACCGCGATCGATCGCGGTGCCATGGCAGACACGGTCATCGAGGACGGCTGCAAGCTCGACAACCAGGTACAGATCGCGCATAACGTGCGGGTCGGCGCGCATACTGTGATCGCGGGCTGCGCGGCGATTGCCGGCAGTACCAAGGTCGGGCGCTTCTGCGTGATCGGGGGCTCGGCCAACTTTGCCGGCCACCTGAACATCGCCGACCGCACCACGGTTTCCGGTGGCACTTCGATCACTAAATCCATTTCCAAGCCCGGCGGGCATTTCACGAGCGTATTCCCGGTCCAGCCGCATGGCGAGTGGGAACGCACCGCAGCCACCTTGCGAGGCCTGAGCAAATTGCGCGACCGCGTGATTCAGCTTGAGAAGCGCTTGCAAGGGCAAGACGCCGGCAATTCTATCCCGCATACCGAAGAGAAAAAATCATGAACGCCGTCGATATCGACATCCGCAAGATCCTCAAGCTGCTGCCGCATCGTTACCCGTTCCTGATGGTAGACCGCGTGCTTGAACTGGAGCCGCAAAAGCGTATCAAAACGCTGAAGAACGTCACCATGAACGAGCCGTACTTCCAGGGCCATTTCCCGGGTCACCCCGTGATGCCGGGCGTGATGATCCTCGAAGCTCTGGCGCAGTCGGCCGGCCTGCTGACCTTTGGCGCCGACATGGAGCGCAAGGAGAACTCGCTGTATTACTTCGTCGGCATCGACGGCGCGCGTTTCAAGCAGGTTGTGACGCCGGGCGACCAGCTGCACATGACCGTATCGGTTGAACGCTATATTCGCGGCATCTGGAAGTTCAAGGCATTTGCCACCGTCGACGACAAGGTGGCTTGCGAAGCTGAGTTGATGTGCACCGTCAAACAAGCCGACTAACAAGCCAGTCATCAGGGCTACGCCCTGAAGGCAGGTCCTGGACGTATCGGCTCACTGTATTGACCGTTCAATCTTTTCATCTCAGACCATAGGACAGGACGCATGACGCAAATCCATCCCAGCGCACTGGTCGACCCGAAGGCCGAGCTTGCAGCCGACGTGACCGTCGGGCCGTTTTCCATCGTGGGTCCCCACGTACGCCTTGGCAGCGGTACCCAGGTGGGTGCGCATACCACCATCGAAGGGCATACCACCGTTGGCGCGGATAACCGCATCGGGCCGTACGCTTCGGTGGGTGGCACGCCGCAGGACATGAAGTACCGCAACGAGCCGACCCGGCTCGTGATCGGCGATCGCAATACCATCCGCGAATTCACCACCATCCACACCGGCACGGTGCAGGACCTGGGTGTGACCAGCATCGGCGACGACAACTGGATCATGGCCTACGTGCACATCGCGCACGATTGCCAGGTGGGCAACCACACGGTGTTCTCCAGCAACGCGCAGATCGCCGGCCACGTGCACGTGGGCGACTGGGCCATTCTTGGCGGGATGAGCGGGGTGCACCAGTTCGTGCGCATCGGCGCGCACGCCATGCTGGGTGGCGCCTCGGCACTGGTGCAGGACCTGCCGCCGTTCGTGATCGCCGCTGGCGACAAGGGCGGCAACAAGGCCACGCCGCACGGCATCAACGTGGAAGGCATGCGCCGCCGCGGTTTTGACGCCGCGCAGATCGCGGCGCTGCGCCAGGCTTACAAGGTGCTGTACAAGTCCGACCTGAGCTTTGAAGCCGCCCGCAACGAGATCGCGCAACTGATCGCGCAGGCCGAAGGCACCGCCACGGCAGCGCTGCAGGGTTTCCTAGACTTCATTGCCGCCACGCAGCGCGGCATTGTGCGCTGAAGCCGGATACAGCCATGGTCGACGGTGTCCTACCGGCCATGGAGGCCACGCCGGTTGCGGCGGGCGCGGGCAATCGCGGCACCATTGCCATGGTGGCTGGCGAGAACTCCGGCGACCTGCTTGCCTCCTTGCTGATGGGCGGGCTCAAGGCCCGCCTCGGCGAAGTCAGCTATGCCGGCATCGGCGGGCCCCGCATGATGGCGCAGGGGTTCGAGTCGCAATGGCCGATGGACACCCTCTCGGTCAACGGCTACGTGGAGGTGCTGGGCTCGCTGCGCGAGATCCTCGCCACGCGCCGCGCCATCAAGGAAAAGCTGCTGGCGCAGCCGCCGCTGTGCTTTATCGGCGTGGATGCGCCGGATTTCAACTTCGGGCTCGAGGTACCGCTGCGCCGTGCCGGCATTCCGGTGGTGCACTTCGTCAGCCCGTCGATCTGGGCCTGGCGCGGGGGGCGTATCCGCACCATCGCGCGCGCGGTCGACCACATCCTGTGCCTGTTCCCGTTCGAGCCTGAGATCTACGCCCGCGCCGGGATTCCCGCCACCTATGTGGGCCATCCGCTAGCCGACGTGATCCCGATGGTGCCGGACACGCAGGGCGCCCGCGAGAAGCTCGGCCTGCCGGCCGGGCCTCGCGTGGTGGCCGTGCTGCCCGGCAGCCGGCAGTCCGAGGTGCGCAACCTGGGCGCGACGTTCTTCGCGGCCATGGCGCGCATGCACAGCATGGACGGCAATCTCGCCTTCGTGCTGCCGGTCGCCAGCGCACCGCTGCGCGAGATCGTCGCGGGCCTGCACCAGCAGTACCCGCAGATCCCGCTGACCGTCATCGACGGGCAGTCGCACCTGGCCATGGAAGCTGCCGACGTGATCCTGCTGGCTAGCGGCACCGCCACGCTGGAGGCGGCGCTGTACAAGAAGCCCATGGTGATCTCGTACAAGGTGCCCTGGCTGACCGCGCAGATCATGAAGCGGCAGGGTTACCTGCCGTATGTGGGCCTGCCCAACATCCTGTCGGGGCGTTTTGTCGTGCCCGAATTGTTGCAGGACGACGCCACGCCCGAGGCATTGGCGCGCGAGACGCTGCTGCAGCTGAACGACGAAGGCAACACCGCGTTCCTGCGCGACCATTTCACCCAGATGCACCAGACGCTTAAACGCAATACCGCCGAGATCGCTTCGGCCGTGGTCGCCGACCTGATCCGGCAGCGGAGGGGCGTGTAATGGCGCGCCGACCCACAGCCACCGCCAAGGGCGATTCGGCCCAGCTCGGTTTCGACCTGACCGGCGCCGGCGTGCAGGTCCGCCACCTGTGCGGCGTGGACGAAGCGGGCAGGGGCCCGTTGGCCGGCCCGGTCTATGCCGCCGCCGTGGTGCTGGACCCGGCTCGTCCAATCCAGGGCCTGGCGGACTCCAAGGTGCTGACCGCGCGCCGTCGCGAGGCGCTGTTCGACGAGATCTGCGAGCGCGCCCTGGGCTGGCATATCGCCCAGGCGTCGGTGGAAGAGATCGACACCATCAACATCCTGCATGCCACCATGCTGGCCATGCAGCGTGCCGTGCATGGCCTGGCCGATTCCGGCCTGGAGCCGGACCTGGTGCAGGTGGACGGCAACCGCTGCCCGCAGGTGCGTTTTGCAGTCGAGGCCATCGTCAAGGGCGATGCCAAGGTGCAGGCCATCTCGGCGGCCTCCATCCTGGCCAAGGTGGCGCGCGACCGCGAACTGCTGATGCTGCACGCCACGTACCCGCAGTACGGCTTCGATGCCCACGCCGGCTACGGTACGCCGCAGCACCTGGCAGCGCTGGCCGAGTTCGGCGCTACGCCGCACCACCGGCGCTCGTTTGCGCCCGTGCGTGAAGCCATCGCGCTGGGGCGCATCGCACCCGTTGCCGCCGCCCCGGTGCCAGCATTCCCGGAGCCGCAATTGTGAAGCATGTCACTTCGCGCGAGAACGCGCTGTTCAAGCACCTCAAGGCGCTGACCGGCTCCACGCATGCGCGCCGCAAGGCGGGGCATTCGGTGCTCGATGGCGTGCACCTGGCGCAAGCCTATCTGGACGCGCTGGGCCAGCCGGTGCAGTGCGTGGTGTCCGAGCGGCACTATGATCATGCCGAGGTGGCGGCGCTGCTCAGGCAGATCGAGCCCGAGCGCGTGGTGCTGCTGGCGGATGCGTTGTTCGACCAGATCGCCGGCGTGGTCAACGGCATCGACCTGATGCTGGTCATCGACACGCCCACCGGCCACCTGCCGTCGCATATCGACACCGATTGCATCATCCTGGACGGCGTCCAGGATGCCGGCAACGTCGGCTCGATCCTGCGCAGCGCCGCGGCCGCGGGCATCCAGCACGCCTTTCTTGTCACCGGCAGCGCCTTCGCCTGGTCGACCAAGACCCTGCGCGCCGCCATGGGCGCCAATTTCCACCTGAACATCGTCGAGCACTGCACGCTCGACATGCTGGCGCCGCGTCTGGCGGTGCCGCTGCTGGCCACGTCCTCGCACGCGCAGGCAGCCGTGTTCGACACCGACCTGCGTGGCCCGGTTGGCTGGGTGGTGGGCAATGAAGGCGCGGGCGTGAGCCCGGAGTGGATGGCCAAGGTCAGCCGCACGGTGGGCATTCCGCAGCCGGGCGGACTGGAGTCGCTGAATGTGGCGGCCGCGATGGCGATCTGCCTGTTCGAGGCGGTGCGGCAGCGCCGTCCTGGCGGCTGACGCCAAGCGCTGGCGCTAGGTTTTCTCCCCTCTCCCACTTGCGGGAGAGCGGGCGCACCGTCCGGCTTCGTTCGGTGTGCCGGGTGCTTTCAATAATTGCTGTCGCGGTCCACCTTGATCTCCTGCAGGATCGTGGTGGCGATCTCTTCGATCGACTTGTGCGTGGACGACAGCCATTTGATGCCCTCGCGGCGCATCATGGCCTCGGCCTCGTTGACCTCGTAGCGGCAGTTCTCCGGCGCTGCGTACTTGCTGCCCGGGCGCCGCTCGTTGCGGATCTCGGCCAGGCGCTGCGGATTGATCGACAGCCCGAAGATCTTGCTCTTGAACGCGTAGAGCGCGGTGGGCAGCTTGCCGCGCTCGAAGTCGTCGGGAATCAGCGGGTAATTGGCCGCCTTCAGCCCGTACTGCATGGCAAGGTAAAGGCTGGTCGGGGTCTTGCCGCTGCGCGACACGCCCACCAGGATGATGTCGGCCTCGGCCAGGTTCTTGTGCGACTGGCCGTCGTCATGCGCGAGCGAGAAATTGATCGCCTCGATACGGTTCTGGTAGGCCTCGGTGTCCGCGTTCTGGTGAAAACGGCCGATCGCATGGGTGGACTTGAGCCCGAGTTCCTTCTCCAGCGGCTCGATGAAGGTCTGGAACATATCCAGGATCATGGCCTTGGCGCGGCGGATCGCCTTGTTCGACTCCTGGTTGACCAGGGTGGTGAAGACGATGGGCTGCACGCCTTCCGCGTAGAAGGCCTCATTGATCTTGCCCACCGCGATGTGCGCCTTTTCGGGTGTGTCGACGAACGGCATACGCATTTTGCGGAAACGCATCTCGAACTGGGCCAGGATCGAGTGGCTGAAGGTCTCGGCGGTAATGCCGGTGCCATCGGAGACGATAAAGACCGTGCGGATGGCGGGGCGCTCCTCCTTACTCGGTTCCTGGGGTTGCTGCGGCGCAAGAGGCGCAGCGGGAGCGTCGGGCTGGGGAGCGTCGGGCAGGGACATGTATGGACAATTATTTTTGAATCCGCGCTCCGCGAAAGTGCGGTGCGGCACGGTAGAATAGCGGCGATCTTTTCGCTAAGCAATTCCGCCAGCGCTGTTGGCACAACGATTCGGCCACGAATTGTCAACAATGTGCGCTGCAGCAATCACGATCGCACACCGATTGTGAGTCGCTGGGACTGTTTAGCCAAGCGATCCGTCCGGTAGCAGAACTCCAACAATATTCCGGGCGTCAGCAACAGGTTTCTTACTTTGTTTTGAGGCTTTTATGAACAACCCGGCAATTGACGGCGCCTACGTGCTGCCGTTCGAGCAGTTGCGCAAGGAAGATGTGGAAACCGTGGGCGGCAAGAATTCGTCGCTCGGCGAGATGATCTCGCAGCTGGCCGAGGCTGGCGTGCGGGTGCCCGGCGGCTTTGCCACCACTTCGCTGGCCTTCCGCGACTTCCTCGCCCACAGCAACCTGACCCAACGCATTTCCGATCGCCTGAAGGCCCTTAACGTCGACGACGTCAAGGCCCTGGCCGAAGCCGGTGCCGAGATCCGCGGCTGGGTCGTCGAAGCGCCGTTCCAGCCCCGCCTGGAAAAGGAAATCCGCGAGTTCTATGCCCGCGCCGAAGAGCGCGAAGGCGCCGAGGCTTCGTTCGCCGTGCGTTCCTCGGCCACGGCCGAAGACCTGCCGGACGCGTCGTTCGCCGGCCAGCAGGAGTCGTACCTCAACGTCAGCGGCATCGACGACGTGCTGGACAAGATCCGTCATGTGTTCGCCTCGCTGTACAACGACCGTGCCATTTCCTATCGCGTGCACAAGGGCTTCGCGCACGACATCGTCGCGCTGTCCGCCGGCGTGCAGCGCATGGTGCGCTCGGACGTGGGCGCCGCGGGCGTGATGTTCACCATCGACACCGAATCCGGCTTCCCCGACGTCGTCTTCATCACCTCCAGCTACGGCCTGGGCGAAACGGTGGTGCAGGGCGCGGTCAACCCGGACGAGTTCTACGTCTTCAAGCCCACGCTGCAAGCGGGCAAGTACCCCATCATCCGCCGCTCGATCGGCTCCAAGCTGATCAAGATGGAATTCACCGCGCCGGGCGAAGCCGGCCGCGTCAAGACCGTCGACGTGCCCATCGAACTGCGCAACCGCTACTCCATCACCGACGCCGATGTGTCGGAGCTGGCCAAGTACGCGATGATCATCGAGAAGCATTACGGCCGCCCGATGGACATCGAGTGGGGCAAGGACGGCCGCGACGGCAAGATCTACATCCTGCAGGCGCGCCCGGAAACGGTGAAGAGCCAGTCCGCGGGCAAGGCAGAGCAGCGCTTCAAGCTCAAGGGCACCGCGCCCGTGCTGACCAGCGGCCGCGCGATTGGCCAGAAGATCGGCACCGGCCGCGTCCGTGTGATCAATGACCCGTCCGAAATGGAACGCGTGCAGCCCGGTGACGTGCTGGTCGCCGACATGACCGATCCCAACTGGGAACCGGTGATGAAGCGCGCCGCCGCCATCGTGACCAACCGCGGTGGCCGTACCTGCCACGCGGCCATCATCGCGCGCGAGCTCGGCGTGCCGGCCGTGGTCGGCTGCGGCGACGCCACCGACCTGCTCAAGGACGGCACGCTGGTGACGGTGTCGTGCGCCGAGGGCGATGAAGGCCGTGTGTACGACGGCCTGCTCGAAACCGAGGTCACCGAAGTGCAGCGCGGCGAAATGCCGGAAATCGACGTCAAGATCATGATGAACGTCGGTAACCCGCAGCTGGCCTTCGACTTCTGCCAGATCCCGAACCAGGGTGTTGGCCTGGCCCGCCTCGAGTTCATCATCAACAACAACATCGGTGTCCACCCGAAGGCCATCCTCGACTACCCGCAAGTCGATGCCGACCTGAAGAAGGCCGTGGAAAGCGTGGCCCGCGGCCATGCCAGCCCGCGCGCGTTCTACGTGGACAAGCTGGCCGAAGGCATCGCCACCATCGGCGCGGCGTTCTACCCGAAGCCCGTCATCGTGCGCCTGTCGGACTTCAAGTCCAATGAGTACAAGAAGCTGATCGGCGGCTCGCGCTACGAGCCGGACGAAGAAAACCCCATGCTGGGTTTCCGTGGCGCCTCGCGCTACATCTCCGAAGACTTCGCCGAAGCCTTCGAGATGGAATGCAAGGCCATGAAGCGCGTGCGCGACGACATGGGCCTGACCAACGTCGAGATCATGGTGCCGTTCGTGCGCACGCTTGGCCAGGCCGAGAAGGTCATCGGCCTGCTGGCCAAGCACGGCCTGAAGCGCGGCGAGAACGGCCTGCGCGTCATCATGATGTGCGAAGTGCCGTCCAACGCGATCCTGGCTGAGGAGTTCCTGCAGTTCTTCGACGGCTTCTCGATCGGCTCGAACGACCTGACCCAGCTCACGCTGGGCCTGGACCGCGACTCCGGCATGGAGCTGCTGGCCAAGGACTTCGACGAACGCGACCCGGCCGTCAAGTTCATGTTGTCGCGCGCCATCTCCACCGCGCTGCGCCTGGACAAGTACGTCGGCATCTGCGGCCAGGGCCCCTCGGACCACCCGGACTTTGCGCTGTGGCTGGCCAAGGAAGGCATCAAATCGATCTCGCTGAACCCCGACTCGGTGGTCGATACCTGGAAGCAACTGGCTTCCTGAGGCATTTGACGTCACAATAGCGGTACACCGGCCCTGCGCCAGGTGTTCCGAACCCCCGCAGGCGCTCTGGCGCTGCGGGGGTTTTTTGTTTTGGCCGTGGCCAGGACAAAGGCAGGTGAGCAGGTAAGCAAGGAGGGGAAATATGGCGCCGTACTACATCTGGTTTGCGCTGGCCGCGGTGCTGGTGATCGCGGAACTGGGGCTCGGCACCTTGTATTTGCTGATGGTGGCGCTGGGCGCCACCGTGGGCGGCCTGGGTGCGCTGGCCGGGCTTGGCGCAGCCGCCCAGACCCTGATGGCGGCGCTGGTGGCGCTAGCCGGCTTTGTCGCGCTGCGGCGCTCCCGCTACGGGCGCGTCAAGCGCGACGCGGCGGAGCGAGACCCCAACGTCAACCCGGATATCGGCCAGGAGCTTGAGGTGCCGGCCTGGGGCGAGGCCGGGCGGGCGCGGGTGCGCTACCGCGGCACCGACTGGGACGTGGAGCTCCAGGCGGCCGGCCCGGCAGCGCCTGGGCGTTTTCGCATCGTCGAGGTACGCGGCAATACGCTCTTCGTCAGCCCGCGGTAGGGCGTGGCCTCGATTTCCACCGGTTTCTCGCCGTTCGTTTTTTCAACCCCGTCACGGAGGTCCCATGTTCGAATTCTTCGGCAGCCTGCTGCCCCTGCTGATCCTGGTCGCCGTCATCGTGCTGGTGGCGCAAAGCTTCAAGATCGTGCCGCAGCAGCATGCCTGGGTGCTGGAACGCCTCGGCAAGTACCGCGCCACGCTGACGCCGGGGCTGACCGTCGTGCTGCCCTTCATCGACCGCGTGGCCTACAAGCATGTCCTGAAGGAAATCCCGCTCGATGTGCCGAGCCAGATCTGCATTACCAAGGACAACACGCAATTGCAGGTGGACGGCGTGCTGTACTTCCAGGTCACCGACCCGATGAAAGCGTCCTACGGATCCAGCAATTTCGTGGTGGCCATCACTCAGCTGTCGCAGACCACGCTGCGCTCGGTGATCGGCAAGCTGGAGCTGGACAAGACCTTCGAGGAGCGCGAGTACATCAACCACAGCGTGGTCAATGCGCTGGACGAGGCCGCCGCGAGCTGGGGCGTGAAGGTGCTGCGCTACGAGATCAAGGATCTCACTCCGCCCAAGGAAATCCTGCACGCGATGCAGGCGCAGATTACCGCCGAGCGTGAAAAGCGCGCGCTGATCGCCGCGTCGGAAGGCAAGCGCCAGGAGCAGATCAACCTGGCCACGGGCGCGCGCGAGGCCGCCATCCAGAAGTCCGAAGGCGAGCGGCAGGCGGCCATCAACCGGGCGCAGGGCGAGGCCTCGGCGATCCTGGCGGTGGCGGAGGCCAACGCGCAGGCCATCGAGAAGATCGGACATGCCATCCGCACGGACGGCGGCATGGAGGCGGTCAACCTGAAGGTGGCGGAGGAGTACGTGAGCGCCTTCGGCAGTCTGGCCAAGCAGGGCAACACGCTGATCGTGCCGGGCAACCTTGGTGACATGAGCACCATGATTGCGTCGGCGCTGCAGATCGTCAAAGGCCAGCAGAAGGGGGCTTGAAGAAGGGAGATGAAGCGAGGCGGCAGTCTTGCGGCGTGCTGCCAGGCTGCCTCGGTCTATTACTCTTTTCCGGCGCCCTTCATGATCCGCGCTTTCTCCCGCTGCCAGTCGCGGTTCTTCTCGGTTTCGCGCTTGTCGAACATCTTCTTGCCCTTGGCCAGGCCGATCTCGCATTTGACGCGTCCGCGCGTGTAATGCAGGTTGAGCGGCACGATCGTGAAGCCGCGCTGCTCCACCTTGCCGATCAGGCGTTTGATCTCTTCGGCCTTGAGCAGGAGCTTGCGAGTGCGCACCGCATCGGGCGAGATATGGGTGGAGGCGCTGTTCAGCGCGCTGATATGGGCGCCGATCAGGAACAGCTCGGCGTCGCGAATGACCACGTAGCCTTCCTTGATCTGCACGCGTCCCGCGCGGATCGCCTTGACTTCCCAGCCCTCGAGCACGATCCCCGCCTCATATCGCTCTTCGATGAAGTAGTCGAAAAAGGCTTTCTTGTTGTCTGCGATGGTCATGCGGTCCGGATAGTGGAAATGGAGATAAGTAAAACAAACACCAAAAAACGAAGGGGAAGGCCGCTGCGGCGACGCTGCAGGGCCACGCAAGGCCATAAGGCCGTGGTTTGAGCGCTATCGTGCGCGTCCGGGGTGCCGTCGGCGCGCGCGTGGGCTAAAATCGGGATTCTAGCAAACCGGCCCGCTCCGGTGGATTCCGCAGTGCGTCATGGCGCTGGCGGCGCTTCGCGCGGGCCATGATTCCCCACTACATGGCAGACGTCCATAAATCCGTGCTGCTCGGCCATTCCGCCGAGCAGATGTACAACCTGGTCACGCAAGTCGAGGACTATCCCAAGTTCCTCCCCTGGTGCGGTGGCGTGGAGGTGTTCGAGCAGACCGAGGCAATGCTCGACGCCAAGATCTACATCCACTTCAACGGCATCAAGCAGTACTTCCACACCCGCAATACGCAGGAGCGGCCCACCAAGATCGATATGGTGTTCGAGGATGGGCCCTTCAAGACCTTCAGCGGCTCCTGGCGCTTCACGCCCCTGCGCGAGGATGCCTGCAAGATCGAATTCCACCTGCACTACGAGTTCTCGAGCTTCCTGCTGGAGAAAATCATCGGGCCGGTGTTCAACATGATCGCCAATACGTTTGTCGACGCGTTCGTCAAGCGTGCCGAAGTGGTCTATGGCAATGGCTGACGAGGCCGGCATCCCCGGCACTGCACCTGCGGTGCGTATCTCGGTTTGCTACGCCCGTCCTGGCGACGCCTTCCTGAAGGAACTCGAGGTGCCCCCCGGCACCACCATTGTCGCCGCGATTGCCGCTTCGGGCTTGCTGCAGGCTTGTCCGGAGGTGGATCCCGCCACCATGCGGGTCGGCATTTTCAGCAAGCTCAAGACACCGGACACCCTGGTGCGGGCCGGCGACCGCATCGAGGTCTATCGCCCGCTGGTGGCCGATCCCAAGTCGGCGCGCAACCGGCGCGTGCAGAAGACCCGCAAGGGCGGCACGCGCGAAGGGCTGAAATGGCTGCGTGGCGGCTGACTGGCGCCGGCACGGAGTACGCAGGCGCTCAGGCGCAGTTTTGCTCGAGACTGGCGTTGACGCGTTGCAATTCGGCCTGCCGCTCGTCATCGTTCAGATGACGCGGCGTGCCGTCTGGCGCTGACACGGCAATGCGGCGGTTCTGCTGCAGCGAAGTCGCATAGTTGCGCGATTGCGCGCAGCGCACCTGGCGTTCCTGCGCGGCCAGGTCTTTGGCGGCCTGGTCCGCTTCCGCTTTCGACTGCGCGGCACGGCGCTTTTGGAAGGCCTCCTCGGCACTTGCCATGGACTCCGCTTTTACCTTGCCATCGCCCTTCGCGGCCGCCACCGGCGCAGGCTGGGTGCCGGCAACAACGCCTGCTGGGCCAGCTCCCGCCGCTGGCGAGCCGCCCGGCTCGATCGGGCGCAAGCTGCCGGCAAAGCGTCCGGGGGCCTTGATCACACTGGCGGCAGGCACCGAGGGCGGCGGCGGCACGTCGCTGTAGACCATGCGGCCATTGCCGTCGCGCCACTGCCATTGCGAATCCGTCTGGGCGGTGGCAGCCTGGCACAGGCAGGCGAGGGCGGCCAGCGTGGCGAGATTGAAGAGCGCGGTCGATCGTTTCATGGCTTGGCGTGTAGGGAGGCAGCCTGCGGTGACAAGTGCGGCAGCAGGGCGCGCAGGGCTGGAACCCCACTGCGCGAGTGACTCGCGCGCCCTTGGCTGCCGGGATTGGCCGCTAGTTTAGGCAGACTTGTCGACAGCGTGCAAGCGCACCGACCAGGCCACGCCAACCATCAGCAACACAATGGCCGCGATTTCCAGCGGGCGTGGCAGCCGATGGTCGAAGACAAAGCCATACGCCAGCGCGAACAACGTCTCGAACACGATCATCTGGCCCGACAAGGTGAGCGGCAGGCGGCGGCTGGAGATATTCCACAGGTTGTTGCCGATCAGCGACGCACCGAGCGCCACGGCCGCGTTAACCATCCAGAACCATTGCCAGTCGCGCCCGCCGCTGGCCGCGGCGAGGCTGTCGCCGGCCACCAGCCAGCCCAGCAATGCCAGCAGCGCCAGCACCACCGACACCACGCCGGTGGAGATGCCATAGAGCGCGGACCATTCATTGCCGCTGTACTGCGGGTTGCGCTGCAGGTAGCGTGCGTTATCGACCGCGTAGAGCGTCCAGCACACCAGCGCGCCGGCCGCGCACATCACGCCGGCCAGGCGTTGCCAGACGCTGCGCACCGCCTCGCCCGCGGCAGCGCCATGCGCGTGCCCTGCGCCGGAGAATAGGTCGATATTGATGCAGGCGATGCCGGCGGCCACCACCAGCAACGGCCAGATCAGGCGCGACAGCGGCACGGCGCCATGGTCGCGCCGGCCCATGATGGTGACGGAGATGGGCAGGATGCCGATGATCAGCGAGGTGGGGCCCACGCCGGCAAGCTGTACGCCAAACGCCAGCAGCACGTAGTACAGCAGGTTGCCGGTGAAGGCCTGGCGTAGCAGTGCAAGGCAATCCGCGCGCGTGAGCTTGCGCGCAATGCGCTTCATCAGCGGCACCGCGGCGATGAAAGCGACCAGCCCGTAGGCCAGGTAGCGGCCGATCGCGAGTTCCCAGGGGGAGAATACGGGCAGCAGCTTGGGGGCAATGAACACCATGCCCCAGAAGGCGCCGGCCAGCAGGCCGCACAGTACGCCGATACCCATTGTTGCTTGCCTATCCCTGAAAAAAAGACAAAGAGCATAGCAGACTTGAACAAGGGCACTCGCAGGCGCGTCAAGAAACGTGCCATTCCTGTATAATTCGGTTTTGCGCCTAGAGGAATTGCTATGCGTCTTGTCCAGAAAGCACTCACATTCGATGACGTGCTCCTCGTGCCGGCTTATTCGTCGGTACTGCCCCGGGATGTTTCGCTCCGTACCCGCCTGACCCGTTCGATCGAATTGAACATTCCGCTGGTATCCGCCGCCATGGATACCGTCACGGAAGCCCGCCTGGCGATTGCCATGGCGCAGGCCGGTGGTATCGGCATCGTCCACAAGAACCTGAAGCCGGCCGACCAGGCCCGGGAAGTGGCGCGCGTGAAGCGCTACGAATCCGGCGTGCTGCGTGACCCCATCACCATTCCCCCGGACATGAAGATCCGTGATGTGATTGCATTATCACATCAATACGGCATCTCCGGTTTCCCGGTGGTGGAAGGCAAGACGGTCGTCGGCATCATCACCAACCGCGACCTGCGTTTCGAGGAAGAACTCGACGCGCCCGCGCGCGCCAAGATGACCCCGCGCGAAAAGCTCGTCACGGTGGGCGAAGACGCCTCGCTGGAAGACGCCAAGCGCCTGATGAACCGCCACCGCCTCGAGCGCGTGCTGGTGGTCAACAAGGACTTCGAGCTGAACGGCCTGATCACCGTCAAGGACATCCAGAAGGCAGTGGAGCATCCGCTCGCCAGCAAGGATGACCGCGGCCAGCTGCGCGTAGGCGCCGCAGTCGGCGTGGGCCCTGACAACGATGAACGCGTCGACCTGCTGGTCAAGGCCGGCGTGGACGTGATCGTGGTAGACACCGCCCACGGCCACAGCCAGGGCGTGCTGGACCGCGTGCGCTGGGTCAAGCAGAACTATCCGCAGGTGCAGGTGATCGGCGGCAACATCGCCACCGGCTCGGCCGCGCGGGCGCTGGTCGATCATGGCGCCGACGGCGTCAAGGTCGGCATCGGCCCGGGTTCGATCTGCACCACCCGTATCGTCGCTGGCGTGGGCGTGCCGCAGATCACCGCGGTCTCCAACGTGGCCGAAGCCCTCAAGGGCACCGGCGTGCCGCTGGTGGCCGACGGCGGCATCCGCTACTCGGGCGACATCGCCAAGGCACTGGCTGCCGGCGCGCATGTGGTCATGATGGGCGGCATGTTCTCCGGTACCGAAGAGGCACCGGGCGAAGTGTTCTTGTACCAAGGGCGTTCTTTCAAGAGCTACCGCGGCATGGGTTCGGTCGGCGCGATGAAGGACGGCGCGGCAGATCGTTACTTCCAGGAAGACAACACCGCCAACGTCGACAAGCTGGTCCCCGAAGGCATTGAAGGCCGCGTGGCCTACAAGGGCTCGGTCACCGCCATCATCCACCAGATGTGCGGCGGCGTGCGTGCCTCCATGGGTTATTGCGGCAGCAGCTCGATCGCCGACTGGCACGAGACGTCCGAGTTCGTGCAGATCACCGCCGCGGGCATGCGCGAGTCGCATGTGCACGACGTGCAGATCACCAAGGAAGCGCCGAACTACTACATCGACTAAGTCGGACTGAGTCGAACAAGTGCGTCGACCAGGCAGGTCTCTATGAACTGGCGGCTGCGCGGGACCCGGATGTCCTGCCAGCCGCGCGCCGGCTGCGCCGACCGGCGCCGCCCCCAAGCCAGGCCCCGCGCCAGGCCGGAGGAGTTCTTATGAAAGTATTGCTGCGTGCCGTGCTGTTCCTGGACGCATTGCTGAATCTGCTGCTCGGCATCGTCATGCTGCTGTCGCCTTTCACGACCTTCTACAGCGCGCTGCAACTGCCGCAGCCGCAGCCCGCCATGTACGGGCAGTTGCTCGGCGTGGCCCTGATCGGCCTGGCCTTGCTCCTGTGGCAGGCGACCGTCAACGGGCAGCTCACGGTGGCGGTGGCGCGAACGGTCGGGCAGGTCAACCTGGCCAGCGCGGTGCTGATCGTGGCGTGGATGCTTATGTTCGACCTGCCCGTGCAGGGCGCCGGAAAGATCTGGCTGCCGGTGCTGGCTGCGATGCTGGCCTTCTTCGCCGCGGTGCAGATCCCGGCCGCCAAGCGCGTACGCGTGCGCGAACGCGAGCAACGCGAGCTGCAAAAAGAAACGCAAAACAAGGATGCCGGCGCCGCCCCCGTGGCACGCCGGCCGCAATCACCCGAATACCGGCGCGAGCCGAGTGTCACGCCACCGCCCGGCTATGGTCCGGGCACCGAAGTGATGACCGAGCCCGCGCCGGACGAAACGCCATCCGCCCATCATGCACGACAAAGTCCTCATCCTTGATTTCGGCTCGCAAGTTACGCAGCTGATCGCCCGCCGCGTGCGCGAAGCGCACGTCTACTGCGAGATCCACCCGAACGACGTCACGGACGAATTCGTGCGCGAGTTCGCGCCCAAGGGCATCATCCTGTCCGGCAGCCACGCCAGCACCTACGAAGACCACCAGCTGCGCGCGCCGCAGGCCGTGTGGGACCTCGGCGTGCCGGTGCTGGGCATCTGCTACGGCATGCAGACCATGGCCGTGCAGCTGGGCGGCAAGGTGGAGTGGAGCGACCATCGCGAGTTCGGCTACGCCGAGATGCGCGCGCATGGCCACACCGCGCTGCTCAAGGACCTGGAAGACTTCTCCACGCCCGAAGGCCACGGCATGCTCAAGGTCTGGATGAGCCATGGCGACAAGGTTGCCGAGCTGCCGCCCGGCTTCAAGCTGATGGCCTCCACGCCGAGCTGCCCGATCGCCGGCATGGCCGACGAAGCGCGCGGCTACTATGCAGTGCAGTTCCACCCGGAAGTCACGCACACGGCCAAGGGCCGCGACATGCTCGAGCGCTTCGTGCTGAAGATCGCCGGCGCCAAGCCTGACTGGGTCATGCACGACCATATCGCCGAAGCCGTCGCCAAGATCCGCGAACAGGTGGGCGACGAAGAAGTGATCCTTGGCCTGTCCGGCGGCGTCGATTCCTCGGTGGCCGCGGCCCTGATCCATCGCGCCATCGGCGACCAGCTCACCTGCGTGTTCGTCGACCACGGCCTGCTGCGCCTGAACGAAGGCAAGATGGTGATGGACATGTTCGCCGGCCGCCTGCATGCCAAGGTCATCGCCATCGACGCCTCCGAGCAGTTCCTCGGCCACCTGGCCGGCGTGACCGATCCCGAGCAAAAGCGCAAGATCATCGGTCGCGAGTTCGTCGAAGTGTTCCAGGCCGAAGCCAAGAAGCTGACCAATGCGAAGTGGCTGGCCCAAGGCACGATCTACCCCGACGTGGTGGAATCCGGTGGCACCAAGACCAAGAAGGCCACCACCATCAAGAGCCACCACAATGTGGGAGGCCTGCCGGAAACGCTGGGCCTCAAGCTGCTCGAGCCGCTGCGCGACCTGTTCAAGGACGAAGTCCGCGAACTCGGCGTGGCGCTCGGCCTGCCGCCGGAAATGGTCTACCGCCATCCGTTCCCGGGCCCGGGCCTGGGCGTGCGTATCCTGGGCGAAGTCAAGCGCGACTACGCCGAGCTGCTGCGCCGCGCAGATGCGATCTTCATCGAAGAGCTGCGTGGCACGGTGGCTACCGAGCAGGATGCCGCCGCCGGCATGTGCGAGCCCTCGCAAGTGGGCAAGAGCTGGTACGACCTGACCAGCCAGGCGTTTGCGGTGTTCCTGCCGGTCAAGTCCGTTGGCGTGATGGGCGACGGCCGCACCTATGACTACGTGGTGGCGCTGCGTGCGGTGCAGACCACGGATTTCATGACGGCGCATTGGGCACATTTGCCGTACGCGCTGCTGGGGCGGTGCTCGAACCGCATCATCAATGAGGTGCGTGGTTTGAATCGCGTGGTGTATGACGTGTCGGGCAAGCCGCCGGCGACGATCGAGTGGGAGTGAAATCAGGTCCTTCGGGGACTATCGCCAGCTATCGAAAAATCGCCGTAACGTATTGATTTCAAAAGAAATCGGTTGCGGCAGCTATCGGTGACTATCGCCGGCCAGCGGAACAGGTTGGCGGTAGAAGTGGCGGTAGAACCCGGAGGCCGGATTAAGGCCCTCCCGTTTACTATCCAGACCAAATCGGTCTTTGACGGTAAAAGTCTCTTCGGGAAAGCTTGTTTTATGCGGCTTTCCCGGCATCAGCAGGTCTCCTGGCCCCTGACGGTAAAAGCCGTCACGAACAGGAGGAAAAACCTCGATGCTTACCGACACTGCACTGCGCAATCTCAAGCCTAAGTCCAAGACATACAAGGCTTCCGACCGCGATGGCATGTACGTGACGGTATCGCCCACCGGTACCGTCACCTTCCGCTACGATTACCGTCTCAATGGCCAGCGCGAGACGCTGACCATTGGCCGCTACGGGCCGGCCGGCGTCTCGCTCGCCCTGGCCCGCGAGAAGCTGATTGACGCCAAGAAGGCCGTCGCCCAGGGCAAGTCCCCAGCCCACGAGAAGCAGCGCGAGAAGCGCCGCCTGACCGCCGCCAAGAACTTTGGCGACATGACCGCTCAATGGCTGGCCGGTGCCCGGATGGCCGACAGCACGCGAGCGATGCGTAAGAGCATCGTCGATCGGGACATCCTGCCGGCCTTCCAGAACCGGCTGCTCAACGAAATCACCGCCGATGACCTGCGTGCCCTATGCGGCAAGGTGAAGGCGCGCGGTGCGCCCGCCACCGCGGTGCATGTCCGCGACATCGTGAAACAGGTCTATGTCTTCGCCATCCTGCATGGTGAGAAGGTGGACAACCCGGCCGACGACGTGGGCGCTGCCTCGATTGCGAGCTTCGTGCCGAAGGATCGAGCCTTGTCGCCGCTGGAAATCCGGTAGGCACTCCACCAACTGGAGTCCGTTGCCACATATCCGACGATCCGGCTAGCCTTGCGTCTGATCTTGCTGACGCTGGTGCGCAAGAGCGAACTGATCGAGGCGACCTGGAATGAGGTGGACTTCGAGAGTGCGACTTGGACGATTCCGAAGCAGCGGATGAAGGGGCGCAATTCGCACGTAGTCTATCTGTCGCGCCAGGCGCTGGACATCTTCGTGGCGCCGCACACCTGCGCAGCTGGCTCCAAGTTCGTCTTGCCGTCGCGCTACGACGCCGACCGCTGCATGTCGAAGGCGACTTTGAACCGGGTCACGCAGATTGTGGCCGAGCGCGCGAAGGCCGCAGGCCTGCCGCTCGAGCCGTTCACCGTCCACGACCTGCGCCGTACCGGTTCGACGCTGCTCAACGAAGTGGGCTTCAACCGCGACTGGATCGAAAAGTGCCTGGCGCACGAGGAGGGACGTTCCTCGCGCTCGGTCTACAACAAGGCCGAGTACGCAGACCAGCGACGCCACCTGCTGCAGGAGTGGGCCGACATGGTCGATGCCTGGATCGATGGCCGAACGCACGTGCCGACGCTGATGCCCGCGAACGTGTCGGTGCCGGTGCTGAGCGCGGCGCGGTGAGGGTGGTTCCTATGGTTCTCATATCCGGGCATGGCGCTGATCGCCTGCCGATGGTTCACAATTGTGGCAAAAAGAACACTCTGAGTGATCTATTTTTGATTTTTTTAAACCAAATGGGGTTGGCGGAGGTTTATGAAGGGTGTATTTTGAGCACCATGAGTGATCAAAATGCTGGAAAGCTAAACCGCCTCCTGACCCAACTTGGCGACACCACCCTGGTTTCCAGTCGGTGGCTGCGGGCACAGGGCTATTCCAACAGCCTCGTCTCACGCTACGTGGCCAGTGGCTGGCTGGTGTCGCCGGCGCGTGGCGTCTATTTGAGGAAGGGCGGACGCTTGCAATGGGAGGGCGCGGTCCGCAGCCTCCAGTTCGGCGAGGCATTGTCGCTGCATGTCGGGGGGCGCTTTGCGCTCGCCTTCCAGGGGCACGAGCACTACCTGCGCCTGGGCGAAGCCGGCACGATCACGCTCTATGGGCCGGACCGGCTACCAGGATGGGTGAGCAAGCTGCCTTTGAACGAGCGCTTCGAATTGCGAGGCAAAGGGCCATTCGACCTGCCAGTATTGCGCTTCACGCCCGAAATGCCGGAAAAGGCGATGCTCGATCAGGGATTGGCATGGCAAGAGACCAGCTCCGGGACGGATGCGCTGGCTTGCTCCACGCCGGAGCGGGCCATGCTGGAGCTGTGTGATGGCGTGACGGATGCGGCCTTGGTCTATGAGGCCGATGCCTTGATGCAGGCAATGGCCACGCTGCGACCGCAACGGGTCGGCATGCTGCTGCGCCATTGCCGAAGCATCAAGGCCAAACGTCTGTTCCTGGCCCTGGCCGAACGCCATCGGCATGCGTGGCTGTCGCATGTGCCGCTCCAAGGTGTCGATCTGGGGCGGGGCAAGCGCGCGCTGGTGCCTGGCGGACGCCTGCAACCGACCTATCAGATCACCTTGCCTGGAGACCTGGATGAGCATCTGGGATAAGCGCTACACCGACCGGGTGCAATTGCTGGTCGACATCCTGCCGGTGCTGGCACAGGAGCCGCGCTTCGCGCTCAAGGGGGGTACGGCGATCAACCTGTTCGAGCATGATCTGCCAAGGTTGTCGGTGGACATCGATCTGGCCTGGCTGCCCGTACATGACTTCGCCGAGGATGCCGCTTTGATCGCGGCGGCGCTGGAGCAACTGGCCGATGCGCTGCGTGCCCGTCCGCTGCAACTGCAGGTGCAGTCGTCGGCGGGCGAGGGCACGGGATCGACTACGCGGCTGGTGGCCAGTCGCGGACGCGCGCGCGTGCAGATCGAGACGACGCCAGTCATGCGAGGGACGGTGCATCCGGTGCGCAGCATGGTGGTCAGGCCGAAGGTCGAAGAGGCTTTCGGCTTTGCCTCCATGCAGGTACTGGATTTCGCTGACCTCTATGCTGGCAAGCTGGCAGCCGCATTGTCGCGGCAGCATCCGCGCGACCTGTTCGATGTGGGCCTGCTGTTGGAGGACCCGCGGGCGGACGAAATGCTCTGGCGAACCTTCCTGGTGTACCTGACCTGCAGCCCCAAACCAGCCTGGGAAATGCTGAGGCCTCGCGTGCCGGCGGATTTCGCGGCGACGTTCGATGTGCATTTCAGGGGAATGACAGCCGAGCCAATCAGCGCGGAGGCATTGCTGGAGAGCCGTGAGCGTTTGCTGGCACGCGTGGCGGGATGGCTGGACAAGCCTTCGTGCGCCTTTCTTCGGTCAGTAGAAGACGAGAAGCCGGACTTCGGCCTTCTTGGGCTTTCTCATGCGAGTCAGTTGCCGGGTGTTCGGCGGAAGTTGCATAACCTGGCCCAGCGTACCGCGGCCAAGCGCGAGGCAGATCGCCGCGAGCTTGAGCAGGCACTGGAGCGAATCGCAGGCCGGGCCGGGTGAACCGCCGGTGCTATTGGGCGTCGGCGTTGTTTCGCACGGGCCGACGCTTACGCTGCCTGACGTCTGGGCCGGAAGCCTGATCAACTCGCCCGGACCGAGATGCTTGCTTGCGTGCCTCGATCCATGCCTTGATTTCCTCCAAGTCCCAGACGACGCAGCGGGCGGTAAGCCGGAAGCACCACGGGAATTCGCCGCGTTGCTCCATCTCATAGATCGTGGTCTCGGCCAGGGGAACGATCTGGTGCAATTCGGGGCGACGGATGGTGCGGCGAAAAGGAAGGGGACCCCCGGTCAGAAACTGGGGCACATCGGCATAGCCCGCGGTTCCGGGATGGGACAGATGGGATAGGGCGGGCGAGGCTTGTTCCGCGTGATTGCTCATCGTCGGATGTCCATAGCGAAAGTTGAGGCCTACGTGCCGAAGCTGATGCCGGACATCGTTGATGAACGGCAGCGTCATGGGAAGCGTCGAATTCGACTCGATCTCTCAAACGGGATGCGGCTCACGCCGCTCGCCACTGTCGCTGACGATTCCCAGACCAGGCTCAGACGCGGGCTCACACCGTGGCGTCAGGTAACGCCACGGGCTCGCACCAATGACGTGTCGGTCATCGCGGCGCTGCCGTTCCCTTTATAGGGCAGAACCGTTTCTTCGCGAACGCCGGGCGCATCCATGGGCTTGGGAGGCTCAGAAAACGACACAACACTGAATCCAGCGCCTCCCCAAATTTCGTCACCTACTCCACCACGTCGATCGAAATCGCTACCTGCGCTGGCTCGCCAAGCACGAGCACGAGCACGAGCGGGGGGAAACGCCGCCGCTCTACTAGGAAAGCAGTTGGCCGCCGCTGCCGGGCACCTGTGCCGCTGCACCCAGCCTGTTCGCCCCTAGGGCGCGGATCAGCACGTCACGATTGGTAAGGATGTGCTCGCGCATCAGTGCCTCGGCGCGGCCGACCTCGCGCAGCGCCAGCGCGTCCACGATGCGGTAGTGCTCCGCCAGCGCCTGCCGACTGTGGTCGCGCTGGTACAGCAGCATCAGGGCGTCATGGTCGTGGGGATGCGATTTGCTGTCGAAGATGATGGGCAACTGCCTCGCGCGGCGCACGGCGTCGGTCAGCCAGCTGTTGTCCGCCAACTCCAGCAGCGCGTAGTGAAAGTCGAGATTCATGTTCTGCCACAGCAGGGCCTGCTGGTCGTTCCACTCTTCCTCATGCAGCACCCGCCGCTGAGCCGCCAGGAGGCCGCCCAGGCGCTCCTGTTCGGCGTGCATCAGGCCGCGCTCGCCGATCAGCCGGCAGCCCAAGCCCTCGAGCGTGGCCCGCACGGTGAAGGCGTCCTTGATGTCCTTGGGCTGGAAGCGGCGGACCAGGAAGCCGCGATTGGGCTGGTAGACCAGCAGGCCCTCGTCGGCGAGCCGGGCCAGCGCATCGCGCACCGGCGTGCGGGAGACGCCCAACTCCTGGGCCAGTGTGACCTCCATCAAGTGGGACCCGGGCGGAATCTCGCCGTCGAAGATGCGGTTGCGCAGGGTATCCGCGACCGATAGCGCGCGGGTCCGGGAAGTTTCGGGAGAAGACATCTTTCTGGATTGAGGATTCAGTCGGTGTGGATGTGTCGGCTGCGGATGAGATTACCCCACATTGTCCGCTCGCCGGCAAGGAACCGGCTGGTCTGCTCGGGCGTCGAGGGGAATTTCTCTGCTCCGCTGGCCTCGATCGCCTGGGCGAGCTGCCCGTCATCGAGCGCCTGCGCGAGGGCGCCATGCAGCTTGCCGACAATCTCCTTCGGCGTTTCGGCCCGCGTAAACATGCAGGTCCAGCTATAGATCTCCACCGGGATGCCCGATTCCTTCAGCGTGGGCACGTCCGGCAGCGACGCGATTCGCGCGCGCGACGTCACCGCGAGCGGCCGCAGCGTGCCGCTGCGGATATGGGGCAGCACGGTGGCCGGATTGGAAAACATCATTTGCACCTGGCCGCCGATGGTGTCTGCGATGGCCGGAGCATTGCCGCGATAGGGGATGTGCGTGAGCACGACGCCGGTCGCCTGCGCGAATAGTTCGCCAGACAGGTGGGAAGTGTTGCCGTTGCCCGCGCTGCCGAAATTGATCTGCCCGGGCTGCGCACGTGCCATGCGCAGCAGGTCTGCCAAGGTCTTCGCCTTCGATGCCGAATTGACGACGAGCACGTTCGGGCCGCGGCTGACGCAGCCGACCGGCGTGAAGTCGCGGGCCGGATCGTAGGGCGGGCGCGCCATCATCCATGGCGCGTTGATCTGCTCGGCGGGCGTCCCCAGCAGCAGGGAATAGCCGTCCGCCGGCGCGCGCAAGACCTGCGCGGCACCCAGCGTGCCGCTGGCGCCGCTCTTGTTCTCCACCACCACGGATTGGCCCAACTGCCGGGACAGGTTCTTCGACAGCAGGCGGGCGATCGTGTCAGTGGTCCCGCCAGCAGGGAATGGCACGACCAGCGAGAGCGGTCGCGAGGGCCATGCAACGCTCGTTTCGGCGTGGGCCAAGCAGGCGGTGCAGACGGTGCCGGCGAGCGCGAGCAGCAGGACGGGTCGAGTCCGGCGGAGGGATTTCAGGTTAGGCATGTGCAGGTCTCCTGTTTTATGTATGCATGATGGCGTATTGAATGCTTTAAGCATACTTTATTTCTTGAAAAAATGAAAACATGCATACATACTGTTCGAGCCACGACCAGCCAGACTCATCATGCGAAAGACTGCATTGCTCCAGAAACTGATCCACGCACCGGAACTCCTTGTCATGCCGGGTGCCTTCGACCCCCTGTCCGCCCGCATCGCGCAGGAGGCGGGTTTTCCCGCGGTGCAGTGCTCCGGCTTCGGCATTTCCGTGAGTCGGCTGGGGCTGCCGGACTACAGCTTCCTCTCGCTGTCCGATATGGTCGCGGCCACGCAGCAGATAGTCGACGCCATCGACCTGCCGGTCATGGCCGACGGCGATACCGGCTTTGGCAATGCCGTCAACGCTTGGTATGCGGTCAAGGCCTTTGAGCGCATTGGCTGCGCGGGCGTCAATCTCGAGGACCAGGTCATGCCCAAGCGCTGCGGCCACCTGGAGGGCAAGTCCATCGTGCCGCTGGACGAAGCCGTGCAGAAGATCCGCGCTTGCGCCGAGGCGCGCACGGATCCGGATTTCGTGATCAACGCGCGTACCGACGCGCTTGCCGTAGGCGGCATCGAGGAAGTGATCCGTCGCGGCAATGCCTACCTGGAGGCCGGGGCGACCATGATCTTCGTGGACGGAATGACGTCCAAGGAGCTGGCGCGGCAGGCCGTGCAGGGAATTCGCGGGCCAGTGGCGATCAATGTGGTCGAAGGCGGCAAGTCACCCGAGGCCTTCACGTTCGAGGAGATGCAGCGCATCGGCATCGCGCGCGTGAGCCTGCCCGCCACGCTGATGCTGGCGGCCATCCAGGGCATGCGTGACGCGCTGGCGGCGCTGCGCGCCAACGGCTACGCCGGTGGCCCGGGCGCGCGGTTGGCGGACTTTCGCGAGCAGCTCGAGCTGGTCGGCTTCAAGGAGGTGTTCGCGCTGGAGCAACGCTATTTGGCCGGGCTGCAGCATCTCGGCACCGCACGGTGAGGTCGGCATTATGTATGCATCACCGCGCAACATCATCGAGAAGATCTGGGACCAGCACGTTGTGGCGCAGCTGGATGGCGAGCAGGCGCTGCTACATGTCGACCGGGTCTTCCTGCACGACCGCGCCGGGCCGCGCGTGCTGGCCGGCCTGGAGGAGGGGGGGCATTGCGTGGCGCATCCGAGCCTTGTGTTCGGCACCATGGACCACATCGTCGACACTCAGCCGGGCCGGGGCGACGACACGCTGGTTCGGGGCGGGCGCAGCTTCATTGAGGCCTTTCGCGCCGCCACGCTGCGCTCGGGCATCCGCCTGTTCGACCTGGGCACTCCACGTCAAGGCATCGCGCACGTGATCTCTCCGGAGCTGGGCATCGCCTTGCCGGGCACCACCCTGGTCTGCTGCGACAGCCATACCTGCACGGTTGGGGGCATCGGCGCGCTGGCATGGGGCATCGGCACTACCGAAGGCGAGCACGCTGTCGCCACGCAGTGCCTGGTGCGAAGCAAGCCACGGACGATGCGGGTGTCGTTCCATGGCCGCCTCGGGCCGGCGGTGTCGGCCAAGGACATGGTGCTGGCCTTGATCGGCAGGTTCGGCGTCAGCGGTGGCGACGGGCATGCCATCGAATTTTCGGGCGAGGCAGTGCGGACGCTGGATGTGGAGGGGCGGCTGACCCTATGTAATATGGCCGTCGAATTCGGCGCCTGGACTGGCCTGGTGGCGCCAGACGCGCGTACCGTCGAATGGCTGGCGGGGCGGCCCTTTGCCCCTTCAGGTGCCGCCTGGGATGCAGCGGTTTCGGATTGGCTCGCGCTGCGCTCGGACGACGACGCGCGCTGGGACAAGGAACTGGAGTTGGACTGCTCGGAGCTCGTTCCCCAGGTGAGCTGGGGAACCCATCCCGGCCAGGTCGTGGGCATCACCGGCGCAGTGCCGCCTCCCGCCGACGCGGATGCCGACCGCGCGCTCCGCTATATGGAGCTGCACCCCGGGCAGCCGATGCTGGGGACTCCCATCGACGCGGCCTTCATCGGCTCCTGCACCAATAGCCGCCTGCCCGACCTGCGCGCCGCCGCGCAGGTGGTGCGAGGACGACGCGTGTGCCCTGGTGTAAAGGCCATCGTGGTGCCCGGATCGACCAGTGTGAAGCATGCCGCAGAAAGTGAGGGCCTGGATCGCGTGTTCACGGAAGCAGGCTTCGAGTGGCGCGAAAGCGGCTGCTCGTTGTGCTTCTTCGCCGGCGGCGATAACTTCGACCAGCCTGGCAAGCCCGGGCGCCGCGTGATCACCAGCACCAACCGCAACTTCGAGGGCAGGCAGGGCCCTGGCGTGCGCTCTCACCTGGCCAGCCCGGCAACGGTGGCCGCCTCAGCCATCGCCGGCTCCATAGCCGATCCACGCCCGCTGCTGCGCTAGGGAGCATCACATGGAACAGTTCATCCAACTGAAGGGAATCGCCGCTCCGCTGATGCGAGCCAACATCGATACCGACCTTCTCATTCCCTCGCGCGAGATCAACTCACCCGGGCGAGATGGCTATGGTGAGAAGCTGCTCGCGCCTTGGCGCTATGAAGCCAGCGGGAGCGGGAACGGACAGCGTGTCGAGCGCCCCGACTTTGTGCTCAATCGCGAACCCTACCGCCGGGCGACGATCCTGCTGGCCGGCGAGAACTTCGGCAGCGGATCCTCGCGCGAGGCCGCCGTCTGGGCGGTGCGGCAGTTTGGCCTTCGCTGCGTCATCGCGCCGTCGTTCGGCGCGATCTTCCAGAGCAACTGCTACCGCAATGGCGTGCTGCCGGTGGTGCTGCCCGCGAATGAAATTGCCGTGCTGGCTGCCGAAGCCGAGCGGGAGGTGCTGGAGCTGACCGTCGATCTTGAGTCCTGCACGGTGCGGCACCCGCAGGGCCGCTGCTTGCCGTTCATCGTACCCCCGAGCGAACGCACCCTGCTGCTCGAAGGGCTCGATGCCATTGGCCTGACTTTGAAACGCCGGGCCGAGATCGAGGCGTACCAGGCGGCGCTGCGTGAGGCGCGTCCCTGGGTTTTGGCCGTAGAAGAGCCGCTTTGACATTTTCGGCCATTCGAATTCGTCTCTTCAGGTGGCTAAGCGATTCGTCGCCGACCACAACGCGCACTTCAGTAAGGTGATGCCGCGTCCCGTACGGCACGAGCATCAACGATGCCCGTCATACGGAGTATCGGTAGGCCAGCCATATTTTCTACATTTCTTCGGCAATGGCTTCGGATAGACAAATGGCCCTTTGAATGCATAGAGATAGGGCGTGCCGCATTTTGGGCAAGCGAACATCATGTTCCAGAATGCGAGTGCTATCCATGAAAGGAACATGGGTACCACGAATCCTGGCTTCCCAGTGAGGAGAAAGCCGACTATGCATAGGCCCCATAGAGCAGCGAGCGCAAGGAGAGCGATGCGTAACAATTTGCGAGGAGCAAACAATCTCCCTCCATACCTTGACGTGAACCCCAGGACTCTGACTCTGATGATTCTTCGAATGAGCCACTAGAACATGGAGAGCGGTTTCTTACCCTCGAGCATCAGCCGCAGTTCATTTCCGGTGTGATCTTCCACATTGGGTCTCCGCATTCGTGGCTGTCCGGGTTCGCAAAGGGTCAGCAGGTACCCAGCCCAATTGTCGGCGACTTTTGCCGGTGGGTCCGAGGTCAACCAGACTTCGGTCAGCCATACCGGCTACCAGCATTTTCGCCTAGTTCCAGGACGCACTTGATTGCATCTGGTGTGTCCGTGAACGCAGGAATGCCTTAGCATGCACGCATGCGAGTCATCGGTATGCGGTCCGTAAGCGACGCCTGTTAGATCGGTATGCGCAGAATCGGAATGAGTCTTCCCGGGATGACGGACGATTCTTTACGGCATGCTTACTGTCAACCGTAGCGTCGCGAGGACCGTTCATACGTTGCAAAGCGGCTTTCTCCAAGCGGCCCGTTCATCGTACGCCGGTTCCTATTCGAATCCATTCTGGTTCTTTCTCAGCAAGACCGGCGCAACCATTATCGGAGCCATATGGCATTTCGTCTGTCCTTGCGAGCAGCAGCCACGATTCCCGTTCTTTGCATCTTGATGCTTGGCGGGTGCATCGCCGCGACGCAGCGCCATACTGACGTGACCGGTTCATATCAGTCACACACCGGCGCGCAGCCGAAGCCTGCGCCCGGCGCCCGCATGGCCGGCGCACCTTTTGTTCACCCCGGCCTGCTGCATACGGAGAGCGATTTCACGCGCATGCGCGAGAACGTCGCCGCGCGGCGGCAGCCGTGGTTCGACGGCTGGCAACGCCTGGTTGCCAACCGGCATGCGTCGCTCGACTGGAAGCCGAATCCGCAGCCGGCCATCTATCGCGGACGCAACCCCGACCACGCAGAGAATTACGCCACGCTCTTCAACGATGCCGCTGCGGCCTACGCGCTTGCACTTCGGTGGAAGATCACCGGCGACGACGCCTACGCGCAACACGCCATAGAAGTCCTGAATGCGTGGTCGCGCACGCTGACGATGATCGGTGGCAGTTCCGACCGGTTCCTGGCTTCCGGTATTTACGGCTACCAGCTGGCGAACGCCGGCGAAATCCTGCGCACGTCCCCACTGTGGCGCGCCGACGATTTCCGGCGCTTCCAGTCGATGATGCTAGGCGTGTTCTATCCCATGAACCACGACTTCCTGGCGCGGCACAACGGCGCAAAGATCGATCACTACTGGGCCAACTGGGATCTCGCAAACATGGCATCCATGCAGGCAATCGGGGTCCTGACCGACCGTCACGACATCTATGCCCAAGCTGTCGACTATTTCACGCATGGCGCCGGCAACGGTTCAATCGAACACGTGGTGTGGAAGCTGTATCCGGATGGGCTGGGTCAGGTGCAGGAAAGCGGGCGCGACCAGGGGCATGCCATGCTCGATATCGCGCTGCTCGGGGCGTTCTGCCAGATGGCCTGGAGCCAGGGGGACGATCTTTACGGATATGACGACAACCGGTTCCTGCGCGGAGCGGAATACGTCGCCCGATACAACCTCGGGAAGGACGTGCCTTACACGCAATACACGAACAGCGACGTCACGCAGCCCGTCATCTCGCCGAATTCGCGCGGTGACGGGCGTCCGATCTGGGCGCTCGTCTACAACCACTACGTTGTGCTCAAAGGGCTCTCCGCGCCGGACGTCGAGGCTTTTGCCCGCAAGGTCGCGCCGGAAGGCGGCGGTGGCGACTACGGTCCCAACAGCGGCGGCTTCGATCAACTGGGATATGGGACGTTGACATACACGCTTAAATGACGGCCAGCGTCTCAGGCAGATTATCCGGTACGGTGTGGCTGGCGTAACAGGAGGCGTGATTTGTGATCAGCGAAGATCGGCCGGCATCTTCCAGGGAAGCAGCGCGTCGTAGTCGTCGGCGGTCTTCGCCCGTGGGAGACGCTGGAACAGCCAAGTGAGGTATCGGTACGGATCGGTGCCGTTGGCCATGCAGGTCTCGACGAGCGTATAGAGATTGGCACTCGCGTTCGCGCCGTCGACGGTGTCCGAGAACAGCCATCCGCGGCACCCAACGCAGAACGGGCGAATCGCGTTTTCACAGGGATTGTTGCTGATCGGCCAGTCGCCGGTTTCAACGTAGCAGTCATCGAGTCACCTCTCAGTTGCATCTCGCGAGTGGGTGGCGTCGTTAAGACGTCTCGATGCCGCTCCAGACCTCAGCTTGGGGTGGCTGGATCTACACGACGCTCGTCTTCACAAGGTTGCGCCCGCCGCCTTTCGCCGCATAACAAGCACTGTCCGCTGTTTTTATCCAGGCATCCCACGCCCCGCCATTCCGGTCGCTCCAGGCCACACCGATGCTCGCGGTAACGCTAACGCGCCCGCCGTCGATCACAATGGACATTGCTTCGATTCGCTTGCGAAGCCGTTCAGCGACCGCTCTGGCATCTTGCTCGTCGACGTTCGGAAGAAAGAGCGCGAATTCCTCGCCTCCGTATCGCGCAAGGACGTCCCCCTCCCGCAATCCATCTCGGACAGCTGTAGCAACCGACGCCAGCACGAGGTCCCCCACAGGATGTCCGAATCTGTCGTTGATCTGTTTGAAGTGGTCCACATCCAGGATCGCGAGAGCGCTGTTTGCGAGCGGCGCTGGGGGAAGGCGCCCCAGGAACCATCGGCGGTTACCGACGCCGGTCAGCGCATCGGTGTCCGCTGCAAGCTGAAGACCCGCCTCGTGTCGCTCCCTGACGAGCGTCACAATCAGCAGTGCAATCCAGAAATTGAAGAATATCTGAAGAAAAAAGGCAGTCGAAAAGTCAAATTCCGATGGAATATCGAGAACGATGCAAACGAGGCGCACAGCATAGATCAGCGCACTCACCAGGATGCACGCAGCCAACGGACGACGGGCAGGAAGTGGCTCGCTATGTCGGTCCAGCCATATCTCGAATTCGAATGCGTAGTCACGACCCTGGCGGGTCCGACAACATCTGGGTCGGCCGGTGCCACCGCTTCGTTTAAAGCCTCTTTTGGTATTTCGGTCGACGCCGGCGGCAACGTCTACTTGGCCGATGCTGGCAACAGTGCGATTCGCAAGATCACTCCACTGCAATGAGAGCGCGGCTCTGCCGGCTCTGCCAGTATCGTCTTGCAAGTGCGGTGAAGTTGGGGCGCGTGAGCTTGCAGGCGGAGCTCCAAGCCGTCACTCGTCGTGATGGACATTCATGATGGACGGGAAGTCGCCGGGTCGGGAGTGGGCGGAAAGCAAGCTGCCTCCGACGTTGATTCGTGCGTTGATTGGTGGATCCCGGCTCATTGCAAGGAGGTAGGAGGAGGCTCACACCGCGCGCACCGTGAGCCTCGCTGAAAACCTGCTGCGCGAACAGATGCACCCCGCCGACCAGTTCGAGACGTTCGCCGCCCTGGTCAAGGAGGGCCGCTCCATCGAGGACGTTGCCGCCGACTTCGGCGTGTCGCCGCCGGTGGTGCGGCGCCGCTTGAAGCTCGCCAACGTCTCGCCGTGCCTGATGGCCGACTATCGGGCTGGAGGCGTCACGCTGGAACAGTTGATGGCCCTGACCATCAGCGACGACCACGCCGCGCAGTAAGCCGTGTTCTACGGCGCGCCGGAGTGGCAGCGCGGCGCATCCGCTCTGCGCGAGCGGCTGACCGAACGCGAAATCGACGCCGCGCACCCGCTGGTGCATTTCGTCGAGCTGGACGCCTACACGGCGGCGGGTGGCGGCATCCGCCGCGACCTGTTCGCCGACGACGACAGCGGCACCTGCCTGACCGACGCCGCGCTGCTGGAAACGCTGATGCGCGGCAAGCTCGACACGCTGGCCGAAGGTGTCCGCACCGAGGGCCGTTAGCGATCGAGTATGCGGCTAACGACAATCGGCTGTATCCGGACTGGGGAGAGGCGGAAGCGGAGCAAGTTGCACGGCGTTCGGAAGCGATTTCTGAATGAACAACCCAGGCACGCTCATAAGACCCGCGCTGAGGTTTTCAGCGTCGCCAGCGGCGCGGCCGTCTTGCAGAAGTTCAGCCTGCGGGCCCGCTCGGTGGATAGCCGAGAGTCGCCAAAAATCCGTCGACTAGCCATCTGAACGATGGTTACACCCGCTGCCGTCATGTCTCACTCTGGGCAAGTTGAAAATGCCTCCCTCCCTTGCGCCGGGTCATGCCCGTGTCACAGCGCGGACCTACACTCGCGGCTTTCCAATTGTCTCTATTTGCAAATAAGCAGTCTTATTTCTTTCACATTCAAAAGAATCCCATGCCTCCCAAGCGCCTTGCAAGAATGCTTGCCGCCTTGATCGTTGCCGCGACGCTCGCCGCATGCGGCGGTGACAACAACGATACGTCCAACGCGAACCCGCCAGCGCCCGGCACCCCGGAGCAGCCGGCCGCCCGCGAAATGCGCTGCGCGCCTTGATGAACGATTAAAAATCCAACGAGCACCAGATCCAGACGATGAATTCACGCCGCAACTTTCTACGGGCAGTCACCGGCACGGGCTTTGCCGCCGCCACACTGGCCGCCTTTCCGCCCAGCATCCGCAAGGCATTGGCGATACCCGCCAACAACGCGACCGGGACCATCAAGGACGTCGAGCATGTGGTCATCCTGATGCAGGAGAACCGCTCGTTCGACCACTACTTCGGCACACTCAAGGGCGTTCGCGGCTTCGGCGACCGGCTCACCATCCCGCTGCCCAACGGCCGGAAGGTATGGCAGCAGCAGCGCACCAACGGCGCAGTGCTCACGCCATATCACCTGGACGGCAGCGCCAACAACGCGCAGCGCGCGGCCGGTACGCCCCATGCCTGGGCAGACAGCCAGAAGGCCTGGGACAACGGGCGCATGGCAAACTGGCCAACCCATAAGACGGATACTTCCATGGGGTACTTCAAGGAGAAGGAGACCCCGTTCCAGTTCGCGCTGGCCAATTCGTTCACGCTCTGCGATGCGTATCACTGCTCGATGCATACCGGCACGGATGCCAACCGCTCCTTCCACCTGACCGGAACCAACGGCGCCGCCGCCGGCGTTGCCTTTGTCAATAACGAGTGGGACTGGATCGACGGCTTGCCTGCCACGGCCAACAGGGGCTACAGCTGGAAAACCTATGCGGAACGCCTGGAAGAAGCAGGCATCAACTGGATCTCGTACCAGAACATGCCGGACGAATGGGGCGACAACATGCTGGGCGCGTTCCGACCGTTCCGCCTCGCCAACATTGCGTCCGGCTTCCCGGTATCCAGTGGCGGCGCACCCGGCGTACCCTATGCCAATACCGGCCAGGCCCTGCCGTACCACGCCTACGATGCTGCCACGGACAACGTCGCCAATCCGCTCTACAAGGGCATCGCCAATACGCTGCCAGGCATCGGCCCCGAGAACTACCTGGATGCGTTCAAACGGGACATCCGCGAGGGCAAATTGCCGCAGGTGAGCTGGATGAATGCGCCCTCGATCTATTGCGAGCACCCGGGGCCGTCCAGCCCTGTGCAGGGCGCGTGGTTCCTGCAGGAAGTCCTGGACGCACTCACTGCCGTGCCGGAGGTGTGGAGCAAGACCGTACTGCTGGTCAACTTCGATGAGAACGACGGCTACTTCGACCATATGCCCTCGCCGTCGGCGCCGTCACGCAACGCCGACCTGTCGCTGGCAGGGAAGTCGACGCTCAGCGATGCCGACATGAGCGCCGAGTACTTCAGCCATCCCGCGCCGGCGGGCAGCAGCAGCCAGCCGGCGCCGGACGGCCGCGTCTACGGCCCGGGCCCGCGCGTGCCGCTGTTCGCGATTTCGCCGTGGAGCCGCGGTGGCTGGGTGAACTCGCAAGTGTTCGATCACACATCGGTGCTGCGTTTCCTGGAGGCGCGCTTTGGCGTCGCGGAGCCCAACATCAGCCCGTTCCGCCGCGCTGTCTGCGGCGACCTGACCAGCGCGTTCAATTTCAAGACACCGAACGACGAAGCGCTGCCCACGCTGAACGGCCGCAGCACGCGCGCAGCGGCGGATCAGTTGCGTAGCGCGCAACAAGCGCTGCCCGCCGTGCCGTTGCCGCTTGATATGCAGTTGCCGATCCAGGCCAGCGGAACGCGGCCCTCCCGCGCACTGCCCTATGAGCTGCACACCAGCGCGCGCTGCAACGCATCCGGCGTAGTGGAGCTCCTGTTCTCCAACACAGGCACGCAGGCTGCGGTGTTCCACGTCTACGACCGCTACAAGCTCAGCCGCCTGCCACGGCGCTACGTCGTCGAAGCCGGCAAGCTGCTGAGCGACACCTGGAACGCGCTCCAGGACAACCTCGGCATGTATGACCTCTGGGTCATCGGCCCGAACGGCTACCACCGGCACATCAAGGGCGACACCAGCCGGATCGCCGATACCGGGACCGCACCCGAGATCCGCGTGTGCTACGACATCACCAATGGCGATGTCTATGCCGAGCTGCTGAACACCGGCGACAAAGCCTGCAACTTCACCATCACGCCGCTGGCCTACCGCAAGGACGGCCCGTGGCCCGTCTCGGTGGCCGGCAAGGGCACCGACTCCCGCCACTGGTCCCTGGCGGCAAGCGGCCAGTGGTATGACTTTGCCGTGACCTGCGACAGCGATCCCGCGTTCTACCGCCGCTTTGCGGGGCGGGTGGAGACGGGCAAGCATACGGTGAGCGACCCGGCGATGGGGGTGAGCGGGGAAATACCTGGCTGAACCAGCGGGAAGGGGAAGCCTTTGCATCGCGCAACAGAATGGTTCTTTGCCGAGCGGCAGCACCGCAAAATCTGCGACAAATGGCAAAGCGGTTGATGCTGTTCGGTGAAGATATGAACGCCATAGCGATCTAGCCGCATGTACCGAGTCGGAAGACGCTAACCCTACCCTGCCGCTGCGGCGGCTGACCGCCTTTCGACGGTCGGCCTGGCATACGTGCAGGCGTTACGTTAGCTCAGGTGCCGTCGGAAAACGTATCGCGATCTACCGTCGGTGAATGGGTCGGGAGGCCCAATCGCACGTGCGCCATCCGAGAGCGGATCCCGCTTGTCCATGGCGCGGCCACCCTGTCCGCGTGCTCAACGGCGGCGCCCATGCTCGAGCGACCCTCCCTGGGAGCCTCCCCAACGGGTGCACGCTCTCTCGTGCATCGGTCACGCGCGCAGGTTTGCAGTGCCAGCGTAGAAGCTGCTGGGTCAGAAAGAAGCCGCCCTTCAAGCGCACGAACTGTCGGAAGCCTCCGGAATAGGAAGAGATGCCGAGACAATCGACGAAGTTCTAGGATGCGTCGCGCTGCTCGACGGGCGGTGCGCTCTGCGCCAGCAGCAGGAAGCCTCCAGCGATAGCGAGATTCTTGAGGAAGTGGTTGAGTTGATTGCCAAACGTGACTGGGTCCGCCAGCCAGAAACGGTGAGCAATGAGCGCGCTGCCAAGCGTGAAGACCGCCATTCCCCAGGCTACGGCTCGGATGCGCCAGCCGGCGATCAGTGCAATGGCTCCGCCGAGCTCGATCAGGATGGTCACCGGCAGCGCAAGTTCGGGAAATGGTATGCCCAGCGCACTGAAGTAGGCCGTCGTAGCATTCCAGGCAAGTAGTTTGCGAATCCCGGCAATCAGGAAAAGAACGGCAATTAGTGCTCTGGCAGCTCGGATGACTGCCGTGTTCGTAGTCTTCACTATTGACTCCTTGTGGCAAACAGATGTGTCGTCTCGGGACCCGGGTCGACCGTGGAATGCGTTTGATCAATTCAACGAGAACAATCGGGCAGCATTTCCCCCCAGGATCAGATCCTTCTCTCTTTCCGGAATGGCGAGCGATGTCACATGCGACATGTCGGCACCGATAAATGGGTCGTCCGCCCCCCATAGCAGCCGCTCCGCGCCAACGATCTCGCGTGCGGACATGATGGCCGGGCCATAGAACGAGCAGGTGTCGTAGTAGAGTCGACGCGCAAACTCGCTTGGCAGGCGTGTAATGTGCTCCCTGCAGTCCGGAAAGATGCGATAGCCATTGTCCAGGCGCTCCAGGAGTCCAAGCAGCGATCCACCCGTATGTGCAACGATGAATGGGAAATTCGGATAGCGCTCGAACACGCCGGCGTAGATCATTCGGGTCAGCGCTGTGGTCGTTTCGTAGATGAAGCCTACGCGAATCGGTAGTTCGAATTCATCCATGTGGTCCGTACCCAGCGGCTGCATCGGGTGTTCCACCACGGGCAGACGGCGCCGGTCGATCTCCGCCCACAACTCCTCGAAGTCGCGATGATTCAGCGGTGCACCACCGATGTTGGAACCCATCGCGATGCCAACCAGGCCAAGCTCGTCTATGGCTCGCTTCAGCTCGGTCAGCGCGGCTTTTACATCCGCCATCGGCAAGACTGCAAGTCCGCGGAATCTCTGTGGATGCAAGTCGCGCGTGCGAGCGTTTGCATCATTGATGCGGCGTGCCCAGATCACCTGCTCATGCGCCGGCCATTCATACACGCTGGGACTCGAAAGCGAGAGAATCCGCAAGTCGACCCCAAGACGATCCATTGTGCGCACACGTTCGTCCGGATCGAAGAATTCATCCCGGAACCAGGCAACGGTGGTATTTCCCTTGCGAAGGAACGTTTGTCCTGTACTAGCGTTACGCGATACCGATAACCCCATCTGCGTAACCAGGGCATCAAGGTAGTCCTTGTCTATCACATGCGCGTGTATGTCAATCTTCATTTGCGCCTCCATCAGGGTATTGCTACTTGACTCAACCGTAGCGACGTACTGGTCTCCCGGTAGCGCGCCCAAAAGTCGATCGTACGTATATCATATGGTACGATACCATATCGTACAGGATGTACGCCAGTTCGTAAGTTAGTCGATGGTATGGGCGTATACTTTGCAATGACTGCCATTGCAGTTGCTGCATCACTCCCTTCACAACGCTGAAACCATGGACGCAAAAAAAACCGTGCCACGTGCAGTGCGCCGGAAGCATACCGACGAAGCCAGTAATGAGTCAGCCGGAACTGACCACACGAGACCGCTCGCGGAGGAACTAGAACAGGAGCCACTGGGCTACCTGATCCGACACACGCATCGCTCGTTTACCCGTGTACTCGGGGAGCGCCTGCTGGACCACGGTATTTCGCCAGCGCAATGGACAGCGCTGCGCGCGCTTTGGCGTGAAGATGGCTATAGCCAGGTCGAGCTTGCGCAGCGTATCCGTGTCGAAAAGGCATCGTTGACTGCACTGTTAGAGTCGCTTGAGAAGAAGGGCTTGATTCTCAGGTCGCGCAGTGACGAAGACAAGCGCCGCTGGAATGTTCACTTGACCGAGACAGGGCGCTCGCTGGAAGCAGTCCTAATGCCCATTGCACCGCAGATCGAAAAGCTGGCAGTCAAGGGTTTGACAAAAGAAGAAAGTGCCACGCTGCGCTCGCTTCTGAAGAAGGTCTGGGACAACTTGCAGTAGTGCATCGTCCTCTTGCAACGGCCCCGAAGGGGCCGCACGCTATTTGAGCGATCCTGCAGGCGATGAAACACCGGTCTCCACGACCGGCGATATCGCCGTCCTTGCATCCACTCTTCGGCTTTGATGCCGCGCGTTCTATGGCGCGCGTCTTCAAAGTGCCGACGAGGCCTTCCTGGCCGGACCTCTGTGTGATGGCTCCGATGCCACCAACCCACTGACAAAAAAATAGCGCCGTGCCATCTTGACAGCATCTGGTATGAATACATACGATATCAAACCGTACCGAATTTTACATGGCCCTCTCGGGCCGCGGATGGAAGACACATGTCCAAGGCAGATCCAATTCCTCTGAAGGGTTCACATAGGCTGGTTTCCCGTTTGCTGCGCAAGGGCATTGGTGGCATCTCGATCGCTGTTGTTGTACTGGGCGCCACCGCGGCCCTTGCGCAGGATCTTTCGAAGAAACCGATTCACCTGATTGCGCCAATGGCACCGGGCGGTGCCGTGGATACCGTCTCTCGGCTGGTGGGACAGCAATTGTCCATCCAGCTCGGCCAGCCTGTGGTGGTTGAGAACAAGCCTGGTGCCGGCGGCATCGTTGCGGCCAGCTTCGTCGCCCGCTCCAGTCCAGACGGCTATACCGTTTTCGCTGCCGATACTGGGCAGTTGTCGATTAACCCGAGTCTTTACAAGGCGTTGCCTTACGACGTCAGCAAGCCTTTCGTACCAGTCATGGAGGCGGTAACGACGCCGCTGTTCCTGGCGGTGAACGCTTCGCTGCCGATTCATTCGGTCAAGGAACTGATTGCGTATGCCAAAGCGCATCCGCTTTCCTATGGCAGCACTGGCATCGGCAGCGTGCATCAACTGAGTGTGGAGTCTCTGGCGCAGCAGACCGGGATGAAACTGACGCACGTTCCCTATAAAGGGGCATCCCCCGCCGCCGTAGCGCTGGCAGCCAATGAGGTCAACCTTGCAGCCGCGTCTCTGTCATCACTGCGCCCCTATCTGGATAGCGGAAAGATTCGGCTGATCGCGGTTACCACGCGGAATCGCGCGGCTGTTATGCCGAATGTGCCTAGCGTGGCGGAATCCGGCGTTGCAGGGTTCGATGTAGCGGTGGGCATTGGCTTCGTGCTACCACCCGGCGCATCACAGAGCGTGGCAAACCGCTTGCATGACGGCCTCGCCAAGGCCATGGCGTCACCTGACGTCAAACAGAAGCTCGAAGCGCTGGGATGGGAAATCCGGGCGGGCTCGCAACAGCAATATGACCAGAAGATCAGAAGTGACGCAGCGATGTATCGCAAGGTCATCGAAGCAGCCGGCTTGCGTGTGGAATGAGCCGATTCACGTCTGAAACTCGGGGCTGACGATTTACCTACGACATAAGAATACGGAGGAGGAGACAATGGAGACGAAGGGAATCTCGCGCATTGCGGCAGCCACTGCAATGCTTGCGCTGATGGGAGGGGCTCAGGCCCAAAGCTCGTCGGTGACCATTTATGGTCTGGTCGATACGGGCGATCCGCCGCTGGTGCGACAAGTTCGGTGCGACCGTCGCCCACTGCGTCAAGGCGGCACGCCGCAAGGCGGACTCGACCTGGCATCTCGACGAGGTGTTCGTGAGGCTGTGCGGCGAACCCTACCTGCTGTGGCGCGCCGTCGATCAGCATGGCGCTGAACTCGATATTCTGCTGCAGAAACGCCGCGACAAGGCCGCGGCCAAACGCATCTTCAAGCGTGTCCTGGCGGCTTGCCATGAGGTACCGCGCAAGATTGTCACCGACCAGCTGCGCAGCTATCCGGTCGCAAAGGCCGGGATCCCTGAGCTTGCGAACGTCCGGCACGTGTTCGTGAAGGCCAGTGCCCGCGTGAACAACCGCGCCGAAAACAGCCAGCAGCCCACCCGTGAACGCGAGCGGCGCATGCGCGGTTTTCGCCTGCCTGAGCGCACGCAGGCTTTTCTCTCGAGCTTCGGTTCCATCCGCCAGCACTTTGCGCTCAAGCGACATCTGCTGCGCCCATCGCTATATCGCAAGCAGCTTGCCGCGCGGTTCGACTCGTGGCGTATTTTTACTGGCATCGCCCCAAATCCGTCCACTGCCTTCTGAGTCGCGACGCCACCTGCCGATGTGCCGGCCCGTGACCTTCAACGTGACAGCGCCGTTGCGCAAGCTCAAGGAATTGCAGGAGAAAGGACATCCCGTCGATGTCGAGGTGCTGAAGGTGCTTTCCCCTTACCGGCGCGAGCATATCAATCGGCTCGGGAACTACCTGCCGGACCTCCAGAGGCGGGCTCCGCGCCGCTCGATCCAACGATCGATTTTCCTTTCAAATCAGCCGCTTAGCGGAGATGTGGCGGATATTTGACGAATCCCGGCCGACCCTCTGATGGTACAGGGCAGCCGGCATACCGGTGAGCCCGTCCGAGCGGCGGTGAAACCAGCGCCGCGGCGGCGGGTGCCCTGATCTAAAACGGATCGTTGCTGTTCTTGCGCTGCTCGGGCGGCGGGATGAGCGAAAGGACATCCCAGTGCTCGGCGATCTTGCCATTCTCGACGCGGAACAGGTCGTAATTGGCCGTGTGTCCCGATACCGCATTCGCATCGACGATCGCGAGCACGAAGTTGCCTTCCGCGATAAAGCGGCGTGGCTCGAGCACCGGCCCGGTTTTAGGCTTGGCGGAACCGGCTCCAGCCTGAACCACATCATTGATCCGAGTTTGCAGGCGTGCAGCGCCATCGCCAACTTTCGATGCGTGCTGCGCGTAGTGCATGGTGTCGATGAACTCGCCCATGCGGTCGAAATGCTGTTCCACAGTCACCACTTGCTTGAAAGATTGCACGAGCGCGCGATTTGCTTCGGTCCTATCGAGATCGGTGATGGTAGTGGGACCATCGACCTGCGTACGGCCGGCGGGATTTGGCGGCGCCAGCGGCTCCTGCCCCCCCCAGTGCTCGACAATCTTGCCGTGCTTGAAGCGGAACAAGTCGAACGCGATCAGCGCCGGACGATCCTTGAGACCCTCATACTTCGAATGTACCAACACCAGGTCGCCGTCGATCAATGTGCGGTAGATAGTGATACTCGCATTCGGAGAGCTGGCGACGTCGCGCGCAAATGCCCGCTCCCCCGCCAGTCCGTCCGCAATCATCGGATCATGCTGCACGAAAGGCTCGGCGAACCAGCGATCCACGGCGTCCGGGTCTTTCTTCTGGAAGATGTCAATCAGGGCGTGCTGAGCCTTCTCACCCAGCATCGCCGATGGTTTTCCCTTGTCGTCCATGGCACAACCGGAAATCAGCTTTAGAGTGCCCATGACGGCGATGGCCGGCAGCACTTTTCTCCATCGCACCGCCGTGGCGAGCGCTAACGCGGTCAGGGCTGCGACGATGTGCTGGTTCTTGGCATTCATCTGTCTCTCTCTATCTTCTGTGTTGATGCGTTGCATGTGGCCCGTGGAGTGCGGCTATGGCGCGTAACGTCCGGGATGTTTACTGGTTCTGTCGCGATAAGGATGAAAGGACAAGCGAGGTCCGACATGAGCGGGACTGCTTAAATCACCAGCGAATGGAATTGTTCGGAAGCGGTTCGCGCAATGCCTTCGTTCCGTCTCGCGCTCGCCATTCTGGTCAATCGATTGCTCGAAATAACGCTGGGTGAACTCAAATCTTGATGTTTGCCTCCTTGATGAGCTTTGCGTTCGATACGAACTCCTTGCGGATGAGTTCGGAGAACTCTGCCTGGCTCATCGACATTGGGTCACAGGCCAGGTCGACCAGGCGACGCTTGGTGTCCGGTTCGTCAAGAACCGTTTTGAAGTCCGTGTAGAGCCTCGACATGAGCGGCGCCGGGGTCGCAGTAGAGATGAGTGCACCAAACCATGCGAGGTACTCGGACCCCGGATAGCCAGCCTCGACCGTCGTGGGCAGGTCCGGCAGCAGCGGCGTCCGATTCGGCGACCCGATGGCGAGCGGAATGAGCCTCCCGTCCTTGATGTACGGCAAGGCTTGGGCAAGGGCCGCAAAGTAGACGTCCGCGCGGCCGGCAATCACTTCATTGAGCGCGTCCGGCGAACCTTTCATCGGCACATGAGTGATGTCGATTCTGGCGGCATACTTCAGGCGCTCCAGGTTCATGTGCGAGGAGGTGCCGATGCCGGCCGACGCGGCAAACAGCTTGCCAGGGTTCGCACGTGCATATTCGATGAGTCCCTGGAAGGTCTTGATACGTCTTCCCGGGTAGGTCACCAGCACCGTCGGTGCGGATGCCAATGCAATGAGGGGCGTCAGGTTCGCCGTATCAATCATCTTCGGGCGCAGAAGCGGTGCGACCGTGAATGCGGACGAATGGACCAGGATGGACTTGCCATCAGGCTCTGCGCGGATTACGGATTGCGCCGCGATAAGGCCGCCTGCTCCGAGCCGGTTCTCGACGAGATAGGTATCGCCACTTGTGAGCTTGAGACGCTCCGACAGCACCCGCGCTACCGTATCCGAAACGCTTCCAGGAGTGAAGCCCGCGATGAGGCGCCTAACCGTGCCCTGAGCGTGCACGGACGACGCCATGGGGGCGGCGACTCCCGCGGCGATTGCCTTGAGCAGCATACGCCTTGAGTTGTTCATTTTGGTCTCCTCTTTTTTGCCCTTTGGAACCGCAGTCTACGAACTATGCCGTAAGCCGCTCCAGCATCCAGTCCGCAATCTGGGAACGATACCGATAGGGGCGGTTGTTGACGATGTGATTGCCGTCGTCCACCACGATGAGTTCGCATTTAGCCGGCGCCAGCTCAGCAATCTTCAACGCATCAGTCCACGGCACCAGGCGGTCTTGCTTGCCAGCCACAAGCATCAGCGGGCATTCGATGTGCTTCGCGGCTTCCTTCAGCGTCAACGTGGAAGCACGGGCGCGGGCCTCTTCATCCGAGTTGCACTTCGACCTGACGCGGAACGCTTCCCTGGTCAGCTCCGGCAGGTCATCCCAGAGGTCGCCCAGGTCGAACGGGCCGGACAGACTCACGCAGGCGCGAATGCGCTTCTCATAGGCGACAGCGCGCGGCGCATAGTAGCCGCCCAGGCTGACGCCGACCAACCCGATGGCATTGGTGTTCAGGTCGTTGCGTGTCAGCGCCCAATCGACTGCCGCCGTGACCGCAACCTCATAGTCGCCGCGAATGGGGTAGCGATATTCCGACTCGCCTTGGCCGGGGCCGTCCATGATGAAGGTGGCCATGCCGCGAGCCAGGAATGGGAGCTCGTATGCTTCGAGTTCTTCCTTGGCCGAGTCGACGCCAGGCACGAAGATGACGAGCGGCGGATTCTCAATGCCATTCGGCTTGCGAAGGACACCGACAAGGTTTCCGTCCAGGAACGGAAACTCGATGCGCTCACCAGGAGGGTCGATGTGCGCCAGAGCCATAGTGCGGCACGTCACCGCCTTCATGTGCGCCTGCTGCATCTGTTCAACGTCGTTCACAAAGACAAACTTTGCGAAGTGGTAGTACACGGCCGCCCGATTCAGGTGTTCCCCCGCGGTGCGGTAGTAGCGGTTCGCCAGCGCTTGGGTGCCGAGCGCCTCGTGCACCGCTGCCCGGTCGCACCACGCTTGGCACCAATCCTCCCAGCGTGGGATTCCAGCCGTCACTTCGTTGAAGTCGGCCAGGAGTACGCCGTTCGATACGAACCTTGGCCCCCAGTGTGCGATCGCTGACCGCACTCGTGCATCTTGTGTCATCGTTTCTTTTCCTTTCCTTTTCATTCGCGCAGCCGCAGACCGTAGAGCCGCTCGGGATTGACTTTACGAATGCACGGCTATAATGTACAGGAACGTTTTTCTTGGATTCGATAACCTACGGGTATAGTCTAGTTATGAACATCCAGCAGTGCCGGTACCTCGTTGCGGTCGAAGGCCATTCCTGTAACCTCACGGAAGCCGCGAAAAGCCTGTTCACTTCGCAACCAGGCATCAGCAAACAGCTCAAGCTGCTCGAGGAAGAGGTCGGCGCTACGTTGCTGGTTAGACGCCGAAATCGGATCGTGGGATTGACCCCCGCAGGGGAAGTGGCGGTCACTATCGCGAAGAGGATTCTTCGTGACGTTGAGAGGCTTCGGCTGCTGGGCAGGGATTTCAGTGAGTCGCCCAGCGGAACCCTCACGGTTGCAGCCACGCATGTGCAGGCGCGCTATGTCCTGCTGCCCCTCGTCAGAAAATTCAAGCAGGCATTTCCAGAGGTGGATATTCGCCTCATGCAATGCAATCCCGACCAGGTCGCCAGCCTGGTCTCAAGCGGGGTCGCCGACTTCGGTGTGAGCATCTCGCCAGCTGCGAGCCCTACGACCGACCTGGTGCGCCTACCGTGCTACCAGACTGGGCGTTTCATCATTACACCCAAAGGCCACGATCTGACCAAGCTATCTCGAGTCACGCTGAAGGACCTGGCAAGGTATCCGCTCGTCAGCCTTGATAGCAGCTTCTCTGCCGGCGTCTCGGTGCTAAGCAGTATGGAGGCTGCTGGATTGAGTCCGAAAGTGGTGATGAGCGCGACCGATGCCGGCATCATCAAAGCCTATGTCGAGGCAGGACTTGGTGTCGCCACTATCCCTTCAATCGCGTTTGACTCAGCTAGAGATACTGAGCTCGCCAGCATCGACGCCCAGCATCTCTTTCCCCCCTCTGTGGTCAGCATCTGGATTCACCGTGATGCCTTTGTCTCGCACAATACCCAGGCGTTCATACAAATGATCGCGCCGCAATGGGACGCAGCGGCAATTGATACAGTGTTGCAAGTTGGCCCAGAAGAAGATGAGCTGGCGCTTGCTGAAGTGTCAAAGCTGCCACGAAAGGCGACCTGACGGATGTTTCCTGGTTCTCCAGAGCAATTCGGGATGAATGCGTCCAAGGCGAGCGAACAACTCGCCCTGGATTGCGATGATGCTTAGAACTTGTGACGCAGGCCGACGCCGAAGGTGTTGCCCGTTCCCGCGTTGCTCAGCTTGTCGTAGAGGTAGTTTGCGTACACGTCAGTCCGTTTCGAGAGGAAATAGCTGTAGCCGATGCCGGCTGTGGCGCGATGGAAGTCGCTCGCAGTGTTCTGGTCATTCTTTGTCCAGACATAGCTTGCGTTAAGACGGCCAGGGCCCAGCGGGGTCGATGCACCAACGTGGTATGTGTGGGTGCGCAAATCAGAACCATCGTTTCGCGTCTGTATGTATGTCAGGAACAGCTTCGTGACCTTGAAGTCGTACGAAGCTCCAGCGAACAATACCTTTTGGGCCGGTTCCGTTGGCGTAACCGCAGTGCCGAATTTCACGTAGTTCCCGCCCACAGCAAGGTCAATCGGTCCGTTCTGGTAACGGATGATGCCGCCGACATTGTTGTTGCCGTTTGTGGTTGCCGCTTCCCCAAGGGCATACATGAACTGAACGCTAAAGCCACCGAAGGTAGGCGAGAGATAGCGAGCTGAGTTGCTCCAGCCAGTGTCACCGTGAATCAGGCGCCCGAAGTTTGGCGTGTAGGTCTGATTCGTGAGCGGGGAAAAACGCGTTGATGCTGCGAACGGGTCGAACTGGCCCGTGATGTATAACATCGGGGTGGAGTTGCGACCGAGGCGCACAGTACCGTACGTGTCGGAAGAGAGCCCCACGTATGCAGCACGGGCGAACATCGAGTCAGCGGAGTTCCGACCGAGCCCACCCGTATCGACCATGAAGTAGCTTTCCAGGGCGAACACGCTGCTCCACCCACCGCCGAGGTCTTCTTCACCAGCCATGCCCCAGAACGGTGTGGTCTCACCGCCGTTATCCAGCTGGAAGGAACTCCGCGCCGCGCCACTGGGCTTGATGCTTCCGACATAGGTATCGAGCAAACCATAAAGTTGCACGTTTCCAGCATGTGCGACACCCGAAAGCCCAAACAGCGAAGCGACGCTGGCCATGGCGGCGACCTTGGTAAGACAAGTGCGACTCGATTTCAACTTTGTCTCCTATAGTTTTTGATGTATGCACTGCGAAAGCCGTTTCCGTGTCGTTGTGGCCCGAGGCGCCAGCCGCAAGGACGAGCGCGACCTATCCCCGCATCGCTGGATGCGGGGATGGGTGTGTACTTGTTGCGGAAGCTCTAGCGAGCAGATGGCGCGGCTGAGAGTCCGGGACAATTCGAGCGACAGTTGACTAGCTCCGGCGCGTATAGTCCTCCGACGCCGCCGTTCCAAATTGGGGTAAGGCATAGCCAGCAGAAGAAGCGCGGAAAGCTGGATTGCTTCTCGACACGGTGCGGCTCATTCTGTACTCTGCATATCGAGTCGTATTACTTGCGAACAGCGGCCTCGGTCCCATGAAAGTGCAGACCTCGCCTTGGAGTACCACGTAGTGCTTTTCTGCTTTGTCCAGGGATATTTGACGGGAACTACTCGCTGTTCGCCGTCGATGAAGCAAGCGTGAGCAACATGTGGCCGATCTTCTCCCCTTGTTCGACGCCTGCATGCGCGGCAACGATCTCACTCAAAGGAAAGCGTTGTGCGACAGCGAAGATCGCAGTTCGAGTGGCGACCCATGTCGCAAGGTTGTCGATGGCCTGTTGCTTCGCTTCGGTGGGCATCGTATACACGAAGATCATCTGGATGCGGGCATTCTTCGGACTCATGCTGAAATGCGAAATCTCCGCGTTGTGAACAGCCTGCGAGCCGTAGGTGGCGATCGTCCCGTAAGGACGAATCAATTCGAAGTCAAGCGCGATGTTCTGACCGAGTTCGACTTCGATGATGCGATCAACGCCCTTTCCGGCCGTCAGGTCGAAGATGACCTCACGCAACGGCTCAGACTTGTAATTAACGATGTGGTCCGCACCTGCTCGTTCAGCATGAAGTGCCTTCGCCTCGTTACTCACTGTTGTAATGACCCGAGCGCCGGCCCACTTGGCGAGTTGGGTTGCATAGTGACCGACCACGCCGGCGCCGCCTTGGACAAGCAGTGTCTTGCCGGCCACGTCGCCGTCGGAAAATACAGCGCGGTGGGCAGTCATGTAGGGCACCCCCAAACAGGCTCCTGCATCGAAGCCAAGCTCTGCAGGAAGTCGGGCGACCTGCGCGATAGGGACGACGACGAATTCGGCTGAAGTTCCAAAAGGACGATTCCATTGCGCTTCATACGTCCAGACGCGGCGGCCTATCCATTCGGTGTCTACGCCTGCCCCGACCTTGTCGACGACTCCGGCGCCATCGCAGCCGGGGATGACGCGCGGGAACTCCATGCGCTTGCGCAACCCCATGCGCATTTTGACGTCAGATGGGTTCACGCCGGCCGACCTCAGTGCAATTCTGACTTCATTGGGCCCTGGCTCGGCGTCGGGCATCTGGCCCACATGGAGGACGTCCGCTGCCTCTCCATTGCGTTCATACCATGCTGCAAGCATAGGCTCCTCGTGAATCGGTGTGAATTGAAAATGGCCCGGCCATCAAAGGCAGCGAGTTCAGTCAGTTTTGATGCCAGCCGATTTGACGAGCTTCGCGTTGGTATCGAGCTCCGCCTTGATCCTTGCGTCGAAGTCCTCGGCACTCATCGAGTAGGGCTCTGCGCCGAGATGCTCCAATTGCTCTCGCACCTGCCGCGCTTCAAGTGCCCTCTTTGCGGCTTGATTAAGCTTGGCAATGGTGGCCCGCGGCGTCTTTGCAGGCACCAGCATTCCGATCCAAAACAAGTAGTCGGCATTGGCCACGCCCGCCTCTGCCATCGTTGGTACGTTGGGAAGGAGCGCCAACCGCTTATTGGTTCCTACCGCCAGTGCCTTCAGCCGTCCTTCCTTCACGAGGGGAAACGCCGAAACGAGCGGGGCAAAGAAATAATCGACACGCCCACTGATCGTCTCTGTCATAGCTTCCATCGAGCCTTTGAACGGAATATGGGTCGCGCTGATGCCAGCAGCGACGCGAAACTTCTCCGCGTTCATGTAGGTGGCCGTTCCGACACCCACCGACGCGTAGTTAAGCTTGCCAGGTTCTGCCTTCGCTGCGTCCACGATGTCCTTGACGGACCTGAATTTGCTCTTCTCTCCCACCACGAGAATATTAGGCACCACCGCGAGTGGGGTGACGCCTACAAAGTCTCGGACGGGATCGTAGGGCACCTTCGATATCACTGGATTTACCGTGTGACTGCTCGTGGAGATATAGACGGTGTACCCGTCGGGAGGGGCGGCAAGCAAGGTGTTGATCGCTATCAGACCGCTGGCGCCCGGCTTGTTCTCCAGGTAGACAGGCACACCCAGGGCGGCTGCGAGCTCGCTGGCAATCATGCGTCCGATGATGTCGGAAGCGCTACCGGCGGAGGCAGCCGAAACCAAACGCAAGGCGTGAGTCGGAAAATCGCCCGCGTTCGCTGACATGGCCTCCAGCAGGACGCACGATGCTACAAGACATCTTGCCATGGACTTGAGTGCTTCCAGTGCCAATTTAGTCATTCCGGGGTGGTGTTGTGTCTTCGTGGCTAGACGCGTGGCAGGCCGAGCTGCTGGGCCATCCAATCGGCGCTGCGCGTCCGGTATCGGTAGGTGCGGTTGTTCGCAATGTGGTTGCCGTCTTCGACGATGATAAGTTCAACCGGACCGCTGGCTTCATCTGCGATTCGCTTCACCTGCTGCCAGGGAACCAGCCGGTCGAGCTTGCCGGCAACCAGGAAGAGGGGACACTCGATTTGACGCGCGATACCGTTCCCGAGCGTCAGCGTCGCGCTGAAGTTGAGGGCTTCTGCCTGCGTCGAGCAGTGACTGCGGACGCGAAACGCCTCGCGCGTCAACTCGGGCAACTGCTCCCAGCCGACCGAGAAATCGTAAGGACCTGCTAACGCGATGCATGCCTTGATGCGCTTCTCGAAGGCTGCGGCGCGGGGCGCATAGTATCCGCCCAGACTGACCCCCCAGAGACCGACGTTCTCTCCGTCTACTTCCGGACGCGTCGCGATCCAGTCAATGATCGATTTCACCGGGACCTCGTAGTCACCGCGGATCGGAAAGTCGTACTCGGCTTCTCCAATACCGGGGCCGTCGACCATCAATGTCGCGATCCCGCGCGCAAGAAACGGGAGTTCGTAAGGCTCGATCTCTTCCTTGGCTGAATCCAACCCTGGAATCATAACCATAACCGGAGGCTTGACGGTGCCAGGGGGAAGTCGGAGGAAACCGGCAAGCACGCCGCCTTCGAACGGGATTTCAACGCGCCGGGCCGGTGGACGCAAATATGGGATGGCTAGTTGCTTGCACTCGATCGCCTTCACATGTGCAGCGCGCAATTGCGCGGGATCCTGAACGAAAAGAAACTTGGCGAAGTGATAGTAGACCCCCGCCCGAGACAGGTGCTCACCGGCGCTCGTGAAGTAGCCCTCTGATAGGGCGTCGCGTCCCACGGCCTCGTGGACTGCAGCTCGCGCCGACCATGCGCGGCACCAATCATCCCAATGGCTGATGCCAGCGGTGACCTCCTGAAAATCGGCAAGCAACACGCCGTTGCTGATAAAGCGTGGCGCCCAATGCGAGATGGCGGATTCGACTCGTTTGTCCACAGATACTCCTTCTCAGACGGTACAAGAGCCCTCGCACGGCGGCGAGGAGTACGGGTGATTCTAGAAAATGCGTGCACTGTTGCATAAGAATTCCTTCTTCGAACGCTATCGCTGTAGGTTATGGTGCAAGCCAGCACCGAGTAGGGCCTCGGTTCATGGGCGCGTTGGCCTAGCCAGACTGGGTGGTCGGATCAAACGCCGGTGATGTGTCGAGTGGCGCCTCTGAGCGGAGGCCATCCGTGGCCATGGAATGGGTCGGCTGGGGCGACAGCATTATGCTGAAATCCAGCACACAGCTGCGAACCCAGTGGTGGCGGTGGATTGAGACGTAGGTGATTGAGGATTCGATTAAATGCTTGGCGTCGAAATCGCTCATTGAAACCGTGAAGTGTAGTAAAAATACTCCCTCCGGTCCTTACCAGGAGACGTTGTAAATCAATAGGTTAGCGATTCCTGCATTAGTCTCCGTACCAAGATTACTACCATTTTGAGAGTAGTAATCTTGGCACTATCCGGCGGCGCGAAGTAAAGTTGGAACTATCGCTGGTCCGTCGCTTGGGCGCATCTTTACTACCTCTTACGCTGACTACGCGGCTTCGATCTCGTTGACTAAAAGAAGCATTCTTCCGCGTCATGGCCAAAAAAGGCTGCAATCTAGGCCGGTGAGGCAAAAGCCGGGGCGCATTGCCACCGCATAAGCGTAGGAACGCAGCGGACACGCGCGCCCCGAACTGCGGCAGTGAAGGATAGCCGTGAAACGGTGATATAGGCGTAATCAAGGCGCGTATCAACTTTACTTCGCAAACGGAACACGATTACGGGTCTTCCGCACTTTGTGTGACGGCCGCGTCGAGGGCTTGATTTCGTGCCGATCTAGCCCTACGTTGATCGTTACCATGAGCCAAGTTCTCAGTGGGATCGATCGTATTCTCGCCCGTGTGGGTAAGCGCGTCGTCTCCAGCGACGCGCGAGGGGAGACCATCACTGTCGAAGCCTGCAGTACGGTTCGCGCGGCACCTTGTCCTGCCTGCCGTCGTTGGAGAAACCGACTCCACGGCAGCTATGTGCGCAGGCTGGAAGAACGTCCGATGCTTGAGCAGCGGGTCGTTCTCGCCGTGGAGGTGCGTCGCTTCAAGTGTGCGAATGCCGGCTGCCCCCGTCGTACCTTTGCCGAGAACATCCACGCCTTGGCCGGTCGGCATCAACGCCGAACGCGATCACAGGCTCGGGCGTTGCACGCGCTGGGCCACGCCCTCGGTGGTGAAGCGGCAGCCCGGCTTGCTAACGCCTTGGGCTTGCGCACCAGTGCCGACACCGTGCTGCGGGAGTTGCGAAGAGTTCCTGGGCGCAAGCGCAAACCACGACCGCGGGTCGTCGGCATCGATGATTGGGCGATTGCGCGCGGTCACCAGTACGGAACGATCATCGTCGACCTGGAGCGACGTGAGCCGATTGAAGTGTTCGCCGGTAGGGAAACAACTGCGGTGGCCGCGTGGATGCGTGCGCACCCATCGATCGAGATCGTCGCCAGGGACCGGGCCGGGGCCTACTCCGAGGCGGTCGACATCGCGCTGCCGGCAGCCAGGCAAGTCTCCGATCGCTGGCATCTGCTGTGCAACCTGCGCGACAACGTCGAAAGGCTGCTATACCGACTCGGGCCGCAACTCTAATCCTGCGCAAGCCGACCCGGTTCGAATGGGCCGCAGGGCGTTGGCCTTGCCGCGCTAGCGCCGGATGCCGCCCACATGTCCCAGTCCCATACCGATGACGTACAACGAGCATGCCAGCGTCATCAGCAGCAGGGCGCCCACCATGGAAGCAGTCATCGTTTGGGTTGCCATCACCGACAGAAAGGAGGCGCTACGCCAGCTAGCGGTGGCAAGATGGTAAGACGCACGGCCGATTCGCCTGCCGGCGGCAATGAGGAAAGTGCGTCGCATCATCGATGGCTCCGGATGATCTGTGGATGGTCCTGGCTTCAGTGCGCGGCCGCGGCGGCCTCCGATACTTGGCCCTTGATCGGCTTGGTGAGCCAGATCAGCGGCACGATTGCAATGAAGATCACGCCCGAGATCCAGAAGATGTCGTTCAGGCCAAGCATGATGGCTTGCGTGTTCAGGCTGCGCTCGAAGTAGGCGACGGCCTGGCCCGGCGTAAAGCCCAGCGTCGATTGGATCGACTGGAGGGCGGCACCGTACAGCGGGTTGTTCGGGCTGGCCTGCTCGGCCAGTTGGGCGTGGTGCAGCACGGCGCGGTTGTTCCAGCCGGTGGTGGCCAGCGACGTACCCACCGCGCCGCAGAACACGCGGGCGAAGTTGGACAGGCCTGCGGCGGCGGGGATCTTCTCGGGCGGCAGGCCCGAGAGGATGATCGTGGTCAGCGGCACGAAGAGGAGCGCGGTCGGAATGCCTTGCAGCAAGGTGGGCAGCACCAGGGTGAAGGTATCCACGCCGGTGGTGTAGTGGGAGCGCATGAAGAAGACAGCGGCGAAGCCGACGAAGGAAAGCGTGGCAAGCACGCGCAACTCCGCCTTGTGCAAGAGCTTGCCCAGCACCGGCGCGAGCAGCACGGCGAAGATGCCCAGCGGCGCGGTCACCAGGCCGGCGTTGACGGCGGGGTAGGCCAGGAACTGTTGCATCCATTGCGGCAGCACGACCAGGTTGGCAAAGAAGACCGCATAGGCAACCGAGATGGCGACGGTGCCGGCCAGGAAGTTGCGACCCTTGAACAGGCGAAGGTCGATGATCGGGTTCGGCTCGGTCAGTTCCCAGATGACGAAGAAGAGGAAGCTGAGCATCGCCACGATCGCCAGGATGATGATGACCGGAGAGCTGAACCAGTCCAGGTCCTTGCCCTTGTCGAGCATGATCTGCAACGAGGCGACCCAGGTGATCAGCGAGGCCAGGCCCACCAGGTCGATCGGCAGCTTGCGGGCCGGCGTCTCGCGGTCCTTGTAGATGGCCCACGTAACGGCCGCGGCAAACAGGCCAACCGGCACGTTGATGTAGAAGATCCAGGACCACGAGTAGCTGTCCGTCATCCAGCCGCCCAGTGCGGGGCCGGCGATCGGGCCTACGGTGGCGGTCATGGCCCACAGGGCCAGTGCCATGGCGCTCTTTTCCTTGGGATACGAGCCCAGCAGGATGGATTGCGACAATGGGATAAGCGGTCCTGCGACCGCGCCCTGCAGGATGCGGGCAGCAAGCAGCACGGTCAGGTTGGGGGCAATGCCGCACAGCCAGGACGACAGCACAAACAGCAGGATGGCGGCGACGAACAGACGGATCTGACCCACACGTTGGGTCAGCCAGCCCGTCAACGGAATCGCGACCGCATTGGCGGCGGCGAACAAAGTGATCACCCAGGTGCCTTCGTCGATCGACACACCGAGGTTGCCGGAAATGGTCGGAATCGCGACGTTGGCGATCGACGAGTCCAGCACGTTCATGAATGTGGCCAGGGCCACGGCTAAGCTTCCCAGCACGAGCTTGCCGCCGGTGAGCGGCGCGGGTGCGGTCTGGATCTGGGCTGGGGATTGCATGGGGGCCTTCCGAAAGAGATTCGCTTTGGGGGCCGCCGCGCGGTCTGCGACGGCGGCCCGGTTATTAATCTGACGTATCAGATAAATGGGCGAGAGAGAGCTTGTGTGTGCCCGTGCGGTGCTCAGGCCCCGGCCGCTTGCGTAACCGGTTCAGCACGCGGCTGGCGCTTTGCCACTCGCGGCGCGCGCTGCGCCGGTTGCTTCGCCACTTCCGTGCCGGACTTGCCGCTACTGTTCTGCGCGATGATCCGTGTGATCTCGCGGTCGGCCTCTTCGCCATAGCGCTGGAACACATCGGTGCGATAGGTCGTGCGGTACGGCGTTGCGCCGCTGGTGGCGAGCTGCGAACCGGCGGCCGTGTGCGTTTCCACGTCGACCTGCATCGACAGGCCGATCTGCAGCGGGTGCGCGCGCAGTTCCTCCGGATCGAGCAGGATACGCACGGGCAGGCGCTGCACAACCTTGATCCAGTTGCCGGTGGCGTTCTGCGCGGGCAGGGCCGAGAACGCGCTGCCGGTGCCGGCCGAGAAGCCGACGACCTTGCCGTGATAGGTCACGCCGCCGCCGTACAGGTCGGCATGCAGCTCGACTGGCTGGCCCACGCGGATGTGCTTGAGCTGAACTTCCTTGAAATTGGCGTCCACCCACACGCCATCGAGCGGCACGATCGCCATCAGCGGCGTGCCCGGGGCCACGCGCTGGCCCACCTGCACCGAGCGCCGCGCCACGTATCCCGTGAGGGGGGCCGGTAGCGTGTTGCGAGCATTGGCCAGATACGCATCGCGCACCTTGGCCGCGGAGGCGAGCACGCTGGGATGGTCGGCAACGGAAGCCTGGTCGGTCAAGGCATGGTTCGAGGCCAGTTGCTGGCGAGCGCTTTCGAGCGCGGCTTCGGCGGTCTTGACCGCATCGCGAGCGTGCGCCACGTCTTCGGCAGCCACCGCGCCGGCTTCCCCCACCTCGGTACGGCGACGCAGGTCGTCCCTGGCGCGGGCGAGGTCTGCCTGGCGTTGCTGCACCGTGGCGTCGAGCACGTTGTTGTTGACGTAAAGCGCGCTGACTTGCCGTACGGTCTGGCCCAGCGCGGCTTCGGCGCTGGCGAGCGCAACCCTGGCATCGGCGGCGTCGAGGGACACCACCGGCTCGCCGGCCTTCACGATCTGCGTGTCGTCGGCATTGACCGCGACCACCGTGCCAGTGACTTGCGGCGTGAGCTGGACCAGGTTGCCGTTGACGTAGGCGTCATCGGTCTCCTCGTGAAAGCGCGCGACGGTGTAGTAGTAGGCGCCGTAGCCGGCCGCGGCGAGCGCGCTGGTCAGGGCGAGCAGGGCAAGCAGGCGCTTGCGGGTATTCTGCTTGGGAGATTGGGCTTCGACGGTAGCTTGATCGGCAGCTTGATCGGACTTGGTGGTTTCGTTCATGTTGTCACCTGTTCGTGTTCGTTGAAAGCGGGGTTAGCGGGGCAGGGCCGCCTGTTTGGTCGAGTCGGAGGTATCGGCATAGCCACCGCCCAGTGCTGCAGCGAGAGCAATCTGCCGGTCGCGGCGATTCATGCGCAGGTTAGCCACCACCTGGCTGCTGGCGAGCGCATTGGTCTGCGCGTTCAACACGGTGAGCTGGGTGGTCAGGCCTGCCTTGTACTGCGCCAGGGCCAGGGTCAGCGCGCGCCGCGCAGCGGTGTCGGTGCGGATCGCGCTGTCGATCTGCGTGTCGATGGCGCGGATGTCGGAGAGTTGGGTCGCAACGTCGGTCAGGGCGTTCACCAGCGTCTCGTTGTAGTTGGCGACGGCAAAGTCGAATTCGGCGTAGCGGCCCTTGAGCTGGGCGCGCAGCGCGCCGCCATCGAAGATCGGCAGGTGGATCGCAGAACCGGCCGATGCCGTGCGACTGGCGGCGTGCAGCAAGCGGCCCCAGCCAAAGGCGTCGAGGCCCATTGCGAGGGAGAGGTTGATGTCCGGATAGAACTCCGCCTTGGCCACCTTGATGTCGTGCAGGGTGGCGTCGACGCGCCAGCGTGCGGCGACGATGTCGGGGCGGCGCGAGACCAGGTCGGCCGGCAGGTTGTCGGGCAGGCGGACTTCGTCGCCGGTGGCGAGGGTGGGGCGGCTGATCGCCAGGCCGCGGTCCGGGCCCTGGCCGAGCAGCGCGCCCAGTTGGTAACGCGTGCGCTGGATATTGCCGTCGAGCGAGGAGAGTGCGACTTCGCTGGCGGCCAGGTTGGCTTCCGCGGTGCGCTTCTCGACCTCGGTCTCCAGCCCCATGGTCACGCGCCCGTTGGTCACGCGCAGTACTTCCCGGCGCTGCTTCAATTCGTCCTGCGCAATGTCGTGCAGTGCGTAGAGGCGGGCCAGTTCGTTGTAGGCCCGGGCAATCGCGCTGCTTAGCGTCAGCTTCACCTGTTCCGCCTCGGCCTCGCTGGCGCGCACCGCGGATACCGTGGACTTCAGGGCCTCGCGGTTCTTGCCCCACAGATCAAGTTCATAAGAGGCGGTGATGATCGCCTTGTTTTCCGATTGCCAGGACCCGGCGAACGAGGGCGGCAGGAGCGTGCTTTCCGAAAAGCGTTGACGCGTCCACGAATAGCCGGCACCCACCTGCGGCAGCGTATTGGCATTGGCGCCTTCACTGAGCGCCGTGGCGGAGGCTACCCGAGCCCGCGCCTTTTCCAGCGAGGGGTTGCCTTGCAGCGCTTCGCCGATCAGCGCCTTGAGCTGGGTGTCGCCGAACTGGTCGGCCCAGTCGGCCGAAGGCCAGTGGCCTTGCTCGGCAGGGATGCTTTGCGTGGTGGCATAGGAAGTGGCTTCGGCGATGTGCTTGTCGCTGTGGATGCCGGCGTAGTTGGCGCAGCCGGCCAGGACTGCTGCCATCAGCACCGAGAGCGCGGGGCCCATGAAGCGGCGTGCCGAGGAGTTAATCTGATTATTCATTGTCTGATTTGTCAGTTAAATGAGCAAAAAAAAGAGATCAAACGTTCGCAAACTTGGCAAGGAGTCGGTGGAATTCATCGAATTCTTCCTGGCTGAACGCTTTCAGGCGGGCATTGAGCACCTTTGGCGCCACCTCCGGAATGTGTCCCGCTACGGCTATGCCCTTCTCCGTCAGCGTCAGGTTGACCATCCGACGATCGTCTGTGCTACGGCTGCGCGCCAGCAGACCCTTGCTTTCCAGCTTGTCCAGCATGCGGGTCATCAGGCCGCTGTCAATGCCGAGCAGCTTGCTCATCTCGAACGGGGTATCGGCAACGCCACGCGTCAGCAGCAGCAAAATCCCCATTTGCTGGGCGTTGATATTCAGGTCTTTCAGTGCCGCATCCATTTCGACCAGGAGGCCGTCGCGGGCACGATTGAGAAAGAACCCGACGCTCTGCGTGAGGTGGTAGTTTTCCTTCGAGTAGTGATCCACGGTGGGGCCTTCTTTGCTTTGCTGATGTAACAGTAGCTGATAAGTCAGATAAATGCAAGGGAGATCCAGCGCTTGCCCCGCTGCGCGGCTAGCATATCCGGTCAAGTCACTGATTTTTAACGGTTTTAGATTTTATAGCCAGAGGCTGACTACACAGCGAGCGGGCGCGGCGCGGGCTCTACAGCTGAAGAGCTAGACACCTGGAATGGCTTGGTTTTCCGGCGAACGCCTCAGCGAGGATGACCGCAGATGGCAGTGCGGTGAACGTGGCGTGAGCGGGACGTGAAGAAGTGACTTTGGCGCGCGCTCTGGCTATTCCATACGATCGGCAGTCCGACCACGCTGAGCATCATGGTGATGGTGAACCACGCCGGCGGGCACGCAGCCGTCGCGTCCGGTAATAGCCGGACACGCGGCGCAGTCAGGCGTCCGCAAATTTGGCAAGCAGGCGGAGAAACTCGGCGAATTCTTCCTGGCTGAACGTCTTCAGGCGAGCATTGAGCACCTTCGGGGCAATTTCCGGAATGCGCTCGGCAACCGCCTTTCCCTTCGGCGTCAGCGTCAGGTTGACCACACGGCGATCGTCGCTGCTCCGGCTGCGTGCTAGCAGGCCCTTGTTCTCCAGTTTGTCCAGCATGCGGGTCATCAGGCCGGTGTCAATGCCGAGGAGCTTGCTTAGCTCGAACGGGGTCGCTGCAACGCCATGGGTCAGTGACAGCAGGATGCCCATTTGCTGGGCGGTGATATCCACCTCCTTCAGCGCCGCATCCATTTCCATCAGCAGCGAGTTGCGGGCGCGGTTGAGGAAAAAACCAATGCTTCGGGTGAGTTGGAAGTTTTCCTTCGAGTAATGATCCAAGAGGGGGCTCCTTACTTTAATGAGATAACAGTATCTGCTATATCAGATAAGTGCAAGAGAAATTTCGGGCCTTGCCCGTGGTTCGGCTTGAGTGAACTCAACCCCACTGATTTTTGACGGCTTTCGGGCAGATGCCAAGAATCTGGCTGCGCCAACCCGCGCAGCAAGTCGAGGCCGGTGGCGTGACCCTGGGCCGGCAGGGGTTGCTGAGCCGCACCTCACTGCGGTCATGGCAGCGCCTGAGCGATCAGCGACGCGCCACGCGGCTGGCGCTGTACGAGCGGGTGATGGCGCTACGCGCCCAGGGCGGCACGATGAAAGGAATCGGGCGCGAGCTCTCAATCGACCATCGAATCGTGCACAAGTTCATCACCGCGGGGGCCTTCCCCGAGCGCGCGCCCAAAGCGCGGGGTCCGACGCCTCTGGATCCCTATCGCAGCTATATCGAGGAACGAATCGCCCAGGGCTGTCGCTGTCCGAGAGAGATCTGGCAAGAACTCAAGCAGCGAGGCTATACGGGCAGTCGCGCCGCCGTGCAGTATTGCGTGGTCCGCCTCCTCTTTCCGCAGGGCAAGGCACCACTTGTCCAGGCACCCGTGCGCACGATGCCGTGACCGTCGGCCCGGCGCGTGTTCGGATGGCTTGTCGGATGGAGGAAGCTCGCCGTCGAGGAGCCCAGGAGCGCGGACCACGAGCGCTTCGTGCAGGCGCTGTGCAAGATCGAACCCGTGGTGGGCGAGGTTCGCAGCCTCGCGCGGGAGTTTCTCGGGCTCATGCACCCGGCGAAGTCCGCGGCAGTTCGATCGATGGTTGAAGCGTCTGTCGCGCTGCGACGCTGCGGAAATGCGTAGGTTCGCGCAAAGCCTGCGCGCGGACTTACCGGCTGTGCGGGCGGCCTTCAGGCTGCCATGGAGCAATGGCCAGACCGACGGTCACGTCAACCGGCTCAAGTTCCTCAAGCGCCAGATGTATGGCCGCGCGAACATCGAGCTTCTGCGGCTGCGGGTATTGAAGCCAAACTGAACGACCGGCCTGCCTTGTCCTGCTGGACACGCTAGTCCGATCGCCATCGCAGGCGGGTGAGCTCGTGCGGCCGGCACGAGGCTGGCGGGCTCGCCCACGTTCGTCAACAAAGAAGAATGGTGGTGGGCGGTGGAGACGACCGTCGTTCCACGCTACAACATGCTCCACGCCAGTGCGCCCTCGTCACACTAAGTGCGGAAGACCCACGACTACTACACTTCACGATGGTACATGCCATTCTGACTGCAAGTGGGGGGCTAACAGGGGAAGTGTCGCGCGTCTTGACTGTTTTCGCAGAACTCACGATCCGGGATGGGCAGGAGGCCATCGACGTTGGTCACATAGAGAATGCAGCGCGAACCCTGCTCTCCTAAGGGCGTCAGGCCTTGGCCCGTTGCTCCGCGTCCGTTCGACGACGAAGCGTTTGGCGGTTGGTTCGGTCGCCTGGCCGCAAGGTATCCGATCAGTGTTGACCAGTTGTGGCACATGGGCGACCTTGGTGCGTTTCCAGCGTTGACCAATAGGACGAGCAGGCACTGTGCCGCCTTGCGCTGCTGACTCATATTGGTATCCCAAGGCTCGAGGCTTCAAATACCTATGGCGTGGGTGTCGGACCGAGATCAGTTCCCATACTGCTTCGACTGCGTTGTTCTGAATCCCGTCGACGTTTTCTCGCCTCGCTGGAAGCGGGATTGGCTAGATCCGCACACGGCTGCTGCCAGGTCCCTGGCCATAGACTGAATACGCTCCCGCCATGCACGCTACGCATCTGCCGCAACCTCACTGCGGTGCTCCGTGCGATTAGCAAGCGTCAGCGCAAGGGTAGGTAACAGCGTTCAGATCTCGGCATTGGCGGAAAAGCGATCTGCAGCAGGTGGACATGCCACCGCTAGGAGACAAGCCATGAAATTCATGATGACCTTCCAGGTAACTCTTGAGCGGCGACACATATCTGGAGGCGTCAGCACCGCACTTGCAGGCTTTCCATCGTTCGCGGCAGTAGAAAGCCCTCCCGAGCATAGCCTACAACTCCACGCAATGACTATCGTGCAGGCGACGGAGCACGCCGCAGGCCACGCACGCCCTACGCGACGCGCAAAAACGCTCGAGCTGCTCGACGACGAACTTCTGCTGGATGCAATTGGCCAATGACTTGCCTTCGGCCAGAAGTCGGAGATGAAGAGTGGGCCGAGGTCGTGCAGGCCAGCAAATAGCCGCTGGCATCCGACCGGGCCGTCTACCGTTCCGCCACCTGCACCAGGCAACTCATGGCATTGGGTCCTTGCGTGAGGTCCGAGGTGCCAATATCCAGCGTTAGCGTATTGGCGGCGCCGGCAACGTCTACTCCATCGGCATCGGGTGAGTACCAGGCACCCGTTGCCATTACAGCCACGCCTGGAGCAATGCCGTCGCTGGTCGCGAGCCCGGCCTCAAGGGTGCCCCGCCCATTGTGAACGCGTACCCGCATGCCGGCTACCAGGCCACGCCGGGCGGCTTCCTGCGGGTGCAGCGTAATGCGTTCCGTCCCTGCGACCTTGCCTGCCTGCGTCAGCGGCGCAGGGTCAAGTTGGCTGTGCAACCGGTCGGCCGGTTGGACCGATACCAGGTGCAACGGATACCGAGCCGCCAGCGGTGCGCCTAGCCATTCGACAGGTGGTTGCCAGTTGGGATGGCTGCCGCAATCCACGGACAGCGCCGCAAGGGTAGGGCTGGCCAATTCGATACGCCCGCTCGGGGTGCGCAGCGGATGGTTTTCCGGATCGCTGCGGAAATCCGAGAACAACACGAAATCTTCCTTGGGCCCCGGCAGCGCTACATGCCCTTGCTGCCAGAATGTTTCGAAATCGGGCAGCACGATATCCGCGCTTGTCTGAGCCTCCCGGCAGCGGGCGTAGATGGCACGGATCCAGTCGGCTTCATCGCGGCCTTCGGTATAGTGCTCGGCGTAGCCGAGCCGCACGGCGAGTTCGGTGAAGATCTCGAGATCGCTGCGCGCCTGGTGGAGCGGTGCGATGGCGCGGTGCATGGCCAGCACAAAGCGGTCACGCGACGAGCCACCGATATCGTTGCGCTCCAGCGCGCTGGTGGCCGGTAGCACGATATCGGCATGGCGCGCGGTAGCGGTCCACCAGATGTCGTGCACGATCACCGTTTGCGGCTGGCTCCAAGCTTGGCGCAGGCGCGCGAGCTGCTGATGATGGTGAAACGGATTGCCGCCCGCCCAGTGCACCAGCTTGACGGCGGGATACTGCTGCGTTTCGCCGCGAAAGCGGTATGGCTCCCCAGGCTGCAGCAGCATGTCGGCTATGCGTGCGGCGGGGATATCCAGGTTGGCGGGATTGCGCCCGACCGGCATCTCCGGTCCGGGAGTGGCCACGCGCGGATTGCCCACGCCGTTCATCGAACCATGCCCGAAGCCGAATCCCCCGCCCGGCAGGCCGATCTGGCCAAGCACGGCAGCCAGTGCGATCGCCATCCAGTAAGGCTGCTCGCCGCGGTGGGCACGCTGCACGGCAAAGCTGCAGGTCAGGTAGCTGCGCTTGCCCGCGAGCTGCCGCGCCAGGCGCGCGATCCGTGCCGCCGGCACACCGGAGATGTCCGCGGCCCATGCGGAAGTCTTGGGCACGCCGTCGCTTTCGCCCAGCAGGTAGGCTTCCAGCGTCGGCCAGCCGCTGCAGTGTCGCTGCAGGAAATCGACGTCATGCGTTTGCGCGCTGCGCAACTCGTACGCAAGCGCCAGCATCAGCGCCACATCGGTATTCGGCCGGATGGGTATCCACTCCGCATTCAGGAACGCCGGGCAATCGTCGCGCGTGGGGCTGATGTTGATTACCGTGGCGCGGCTGGCAGCCAGTTGCCGTAACCAGCCTTCCTGTGTGTGTTCGGCCGCGCCGCCGGATGAGACCTGACCATTCTTGAGTGCCAGACCGCCGAAGGCGAGGAAGACCTCGGTGTGGGCGATGATGCTTGGCCACGTTGTGACTCGTCCGGTCAACGGCCGGTCTGTGCCGATCACATGGGGCAGCAGGAACTGTGCGGTTCCCCAGCTGTAGTTGCCGACCTGATCGACGCAGCCGCCGCCGGCAAAGTGGAAGCGGCGGACCAGCGAGCGTGCGTGGTGGAGGCGTCCCGCCGAGGACCAACCATAGGACCCGGCGAAAACGCCCTCTGGACCGTGCATCTCACGGACCCGCCGGATCTCACTCGCGACGAGATCGAGCGCCACGTCCCAAGTGACTTCGACGAAGTCGTCACGCCCGCGTTCATTGCCATCGGCAGCTTCACGTCGCTGCAGCCAGCCCCGGCGCACCATCGGCTGGCGAATCCGCGTGGGCGAATACACCATCGGCACGATCGACTCGAGCATCGGGGAGGGATTGGGGTCGGCCGCAAAGGGCTCGCACCGTACCAGCCGCCCGTCTTCGACGACGGCGGTGAAGGCACCCCAGTGCGCAAGCTGCGGAAAACGCTGGATCTTGGTCATGGCTTGGGGTCAGTCTCCCTGAATCCCGGCTTTGTGGATCACCTCGCCCCATTTGGTGCGTTCGCGAACGAGCAACTGCCCGAACTGGGCCGGCGAGCTCGACGTCGCATCCATGCCGGAGAGCTCCAGGCGTTGGCGGATTTCCGGATTGGCCATGACCTTGACCAGCGCGGCGTTCAGTTGCTGGATGACGTCAGCCGGCACGCCGGCCGGTGCCACCAGGCCATACCAATTGGTCACCTCGTAGCCTGCCACGCCGGCCTCCGCCACCGTGGGCACATCGGGGAACTGCGGTGAGCGGCGGGCGGTGGTCACCGCAAGGATGCGCAGCTTGGCCGAGGCAATCAGCGGTTTGGCGGAAGGGTCAGAGAAGGTAATCGGCACAATGCCGGCCATCACGTCGGTTAGCGCCGGCGTTGTGCCCTTGTAAGGTATGTGCTGCATCTGCAGGCCGGTCAGCATCTTGAACTGTTCCGCCGCGATCTGGCCAATCGTGCCATTGCCGCCCGATGCGTAGGCGAACTTGCCTCCGGCAGCGCGCACGGAAGCCATCATGCCGTGCAGGTCCTTGTACGGCGAAGTGGGTCCGGTGACCAGCACATTTGGCATGGTGACCATCAAGCTCACCGGCGTGAAGTCCTTGTGCGCGTCGTATGGCAATTTGCGCAGGTTTGGCCAGATGGTGAAGGAGCCAGGCGTGGCGACATAGAGCGTGTAGCCATCGGGCGCTGACTTGGCCACCATGTCAGTTGCGATCAGGCCGCCGGCGCCGGGCTTGTTATCGACAATGACGTTGGCCTTGAGCTGCTCCGACAGGGCAGGAGCGACAGCGCGCGCGAGGGCGTCGGCGCCGCCGCCGGCAGGGAAACCCACGACGACACGGATCGGTTTGGCCGGATCTGGCCAGGCCGCATGCGCGGCGCCGGCCAGCAGCAGGGCCGCGGCGAGGGTGGGGGCGAGCCATGCCCGCCGCGAGTGGAAGCCGCTTCGGCTGTGATATTGGCCAGGGAAAAGCTTAGGCATGGTGAGGATGATCCGTTGAGTTATTTGGCGAGGCAGGGAAGATCGATGATGGGCAGGCCGATCTCAGGCGGCGTTCATGCGAGGGGCACCGTGTCCCACTCCCAGGCGACAAAGGCGAGTCGTTCGCCGGTATGCACGACGGGGTCGCTGCGCAGACCGATCAACACGCCATCTCGCGTGACGGCGCGCACGGCGGTCTGCTGGCCGTCCAGGCGCAACAGATCGCCAATCGACATCCCTTCGCTCACGCGTTCGCCGGCGCGTGTCGTGGGAATGAAGAGTCCACCCTCGTCGGCGGTGATCCAGCCGCGTCGCGTGACGCGCCGAAGCGATGTAGCTGCGGGCTGGGGTGGCCCGGCGAGGATGCCCATCTGCTGGGCGAGCGTGCTGAAGCCGCGCTCGGCCAGCGCTACTGTTTCCGCCTCGAGGCGGCTGCCGCTGCCTAGTTCGAGCATGAAGGCGCAGATGCCGGCGGCGAGGCACTGGTAGTCAAGCGCACCGGCGATATTGCCTGGCAGCTCCCCTTTCCCACCCACGTCCTGGCGGCAGGCGACGTGCGGGTAGAACGGTGCCATCGCGGCCAGCACCTCGGCCTCGCTCACGCTGCTTTCGGCGTGGACCTTGTACACCGTGTAGGGCCGGGCGTCGAACAGCGGATTCATGGTGTGCAGGTTGATCAGCACATCGGCGACGCCGCGAACCTCCTCGAAGAGGGCGTGGGCCAGGCGCTCCGTGATCAAGCCACTGGCGCTGCCCGGGTAGCTTTGGTCCAGGTCCAGTTCGTCATATGGGTTGCGCTTGCGGCGCGCGTCCAGTGCCTGCGGATTGCCCGTCGGCGTGACCACCAGGTTCCCGCTCATGGTCTCGGGCTGGAGGCTGCGCGCGAAGCGCAAGGCAGCCACCATTCCGTTGATCTCATCGCCGTGCACTTGGCCGTGCAGCCATAAAGTGCGGCCCGGCCGCGCGCCGCGCAGGGCCACATAGGGCAGCGTGACTTCCATGCCGGAGGCCATTGAGCCGACGCGAAGTTGTCCGCTGGTGCGCGAGGGACCCTCGTCGCTAGCCAGCCAATTACCAATGATGCCCATGAGAAGCCTCTAGATATTTTGCAGCGACGTCTGCCGCAGGGGGGGGGATGGCGTTCGCCGGCGACGCTGAAGGCCAGTCCCTTCTGGTCTCCAGCCCGGCGTGCATTTGGAAAGCCCGGTCGCGCCGCTTCCAGCGATTGATGCTGGCGTACGACATGTTGGTGGCGGGCGAAGCTCGCCTCACCCTCGAAGGGTCACTGCGGCAGTGCATGCACGCAAGAACAATGCCGCGCTTTGTTTCACTCTAATGAAGGTACCTACCTGAGACCATTAAATCACCCATCAAAACCCATTAGCAGGTCTAATGAGTGCGGCATCGGCAGCCCAAGGTGTTCGCGCAGCGCGTGGCCCTCATACGCTCGGCGAAACAGCCCGCGCGCCTGGAGGATAGGCACAACTTGCGCAATAAACTCGTCGAAGGCCCAGGGAAAGTAGGGCAGCATGATATTGAAGCCGTCGGCTGCACCTTGATGGAACTAGGTTTCCAGCACGTCGGCCACTTGCGCGCCATTGCCGACGGCGACCCCAGCCGCATTTGTCTTTCATTCGTCATGGAATGAATCTGGTGGGAGGCAACAAACGCGAAGTTCCACAAGGAGCGTTTTGGCGGCTCCAAAAGGGGCGTCGCGTAAATCGACGCTCCCCGGTTTTCGGCGAGCGTGCGGTTAAGGATTTCGAGCATCCGCAACGCGCTGCGCCGCTAGGTAGGGTGCATATGGTAGGCGCTGGGCTTCAGGATGTGAAATGAGGATATCGCACTTGCTTATGCGTTCGAAAGCCAGGCAAGTTGACTGTCGCAATTTCAAATGGCTGCCGTGACGATGATTTCGACGAGAATTCCGGGTGCCGCCATTCGCGCTTCGCAGGTAGCGCGTGACGGGGCGCAACCAGCAGGGAGCCAGGATTCCCAAACCGCATTCATGGCATCGAAATCTCGCTGGATATGTCTCAACCAGCTCTGCGCGCTCAGCAGCCGCGTCTTGTCGCTTCCCACTCGCGTCAGCGAGGCGGCGATGTCCGCCAGGGCTTCGCGGGTCTGATCCGCGATGTCTCCATCGAGATTGGCTGCAACGGCGCCGGCGAGGTAGGCCGTGCCATTGTGTACGACGATATGAGGCATGCGCGCATTGGTCGACGCGTCCAAGCTGGCAGCATCACGCATCTGGATCGACAACTGGCTGCGCATGCTGCCCAGTATCGTAGCTACACGAGGTCTCGTGCCGGTGTCGCTGCTCGACGCGGTCGAGCGCTTCGTCGCCAGTCCACAACCGCTGCTCACCATCGAGCGCGAGTTCTCCAGAGGTGACCCTGTGCTCGTGCGCGCTGCAATTTTCAGTTTGTTGCATGCTGGCCGCGTGAGTGCCCGCGAACTACGGATCGACCCATTGTCGTGGATGATGACGTTCGAAGCAGCGACGCCGTAGCCCGGGCCCGTGCCTAGGTTGTCTGCTGCGGCAAATGGGAGGATACTCAAAGCCGGGTATCCTGCGATGGCTGCCCGATTTTTTCATTGGACGTTCGGCCCTTTGCCTACCCGGCTGAGGGCTTTTTCTTTTGCGCTGCACAAGAAAGGACGGCGCAGTGGAAGGGCCCGGCGATCTAAAGCGATGGGGCAAATGAATCTTCACGCAGGATTCCCTTTCCATTGGGGCGTTGGGTCGTGCGTATCAGGATGGGCCCGCAGCAGGCTGGATGCCCGTTGTCGGGTGAGGCGCGGTAACCCCCTGGCGTTGCCAACAAGGTACGCCGCAGGGAACGCGCGATCGCTCACGCTCCGGGAAGACGGACGGTGAGCGTGCTGAATGTCCCTGGCGAGCCTTGAACCGGGGTTTGGCAGCACAAGCTACCTGCCGGGGGAGGGGGCGGACGGGCTCTCAGCATCGGTGGGATGATTTTCCGGGCGTGGGGGAAGCGTGTTCTTTCACGAACGTGAATGTATTTCGCGGGAGTTTCGGACCGGAGTTATACCGAATCACATCCTGCTTCGAGTGGGCTTGCTCCACGGTGGCGGCCTTCCCGCCGATTCCGTGCCGTTCCTACATCCCCAGTGGAGTTGGCTTCAGTGGCTGTACGACAGTGGATGTCGTACAGCCTTGCGCGTGCGCTATGAGAACGCATCGATGTCGGGAACTCGGCACCTATCCAATGCCGCTTGGCCGCTCGCAAGCCACACCCTTCCTTCTCCCGCCGCGCCTTTTCTTCCCGGAGGGTGATTCGTGAGGCTGGCATCAAGCCGGAGTGAGCAGGGAGCTCTAGCTGCGCGGCAAAGCTGCCTCCACCGCCCGCTTCAGGTTCACCAGACCGCGTTGGATGACCTCCGGATCGTCAACCGGACGGCGCTCGGCAGGATTCGAGATATCCGGCCGAACCAGCTGGAACTGCCGCACAAATAGGCTGCGGCCATCCTGCAGCGGCGTGACCAGGAAGGTCGCGACATACTGCACGCGCGGGTTCGGCTTGCCGTCGACCAGGTCTTGGCCCGCGACCGTCCAGAGCAATCCGTCGACGTGGGCAACAACGGTGTACTGCTTGCTCACACCGTTGGTCCTGGCCGGATCGACCAGTTCGACCAGGACATCGCTCAGTTGGGACGGCTTGTCCAGCGGGCCTTTCAGGGCTTTAACTTCCTGCGCGACGGGCAGCCACCTGGGCAGATTGCCCCACGTGGTGACCCAGTCAAAGACGTCTTTCGCGGGGCGGTCGACGACAATGTGGTTCTCCACGAACCGCACATTCATGGCGTCCGGGATCGGCGACTTGTAGAGTGGTGCACCAGGATCGGCGAGCGCCGATCCGCAGGCAGCGGCAAGCATGGCGAGGATCAGGGTAGTCTTGCGCATCATTTCCTTCGTGATTGGGTTAGCGGCACTGCTCCTAAGCCTCAGGTAGACAGGCCGCCAAGGCACACGTACTTCACCACCAGGTATTCTTCGATCCCGTACTTGGAGCCTTCGCGTCCCAGGCCGGATTGCTTCACGCCGCCAAACGGGGCCACCGCCGTGGAAATGAGGCCGCTGTTGACGCCCACCATGCCCACCTCCAGCGCATCGATGGCCCGCCAGATCCGGCCGATATCTCGGCTGTACAGGTAGGCACCCAGGCCAAACTCGACGGCGTTTGCGGCAGCGATGGCCTGCGCGTCGTCCTCGAAGCGGAAGAGTGGCGCGAGCGGGCCGAACGTTTCCTCCGTGGCAAGCGCCATGTTGGCGGTGGCGTCTGCCACCACGGTCGGCTCGAAGAAGGTGCCGCCGAGTGCATGACGCTGCCCGCCGTGCAACACGCGGGCGCCCAGGCGCCGTGCGTCTTCGACGTGTTTCTCGATCTTGGCGACCGCATCGTGATCAATCAGAGGGCCGATATCGATGCCCGGCCGGTCGCCGTGGCCCACGTTGAGTTCGCTCACCGCTGCCACAAGTTTCGCCGCGAAGGCTTCGTACACGCCGCTCTGCACGTAGATCCGGTTGGCCGCAATGCAGGCCTGTCCTGCGTTGCGGTACTTTGCGACCATCAGCCCGGCCACCGCTTCATCTAGGTCGGCATCGTCGAAGACGATAAAGGGCGCGTTACCGCCGAGTTCAAGCGACAGCTTCTTCACCGTGTCTGCCGATTGCCGCATCAGCAAGCGGCCCACTTCGGTGGAACCAGTGAAGCTGATCTTGCGTACCACGGGGCTTTGCGTCATGACCTTGCCAATCGCCACCGGGTCGCCGGTCACGATATTGAGCACGCCCGCCGGTATGCCGGCGCGTTCGGCCAGCACGCCAAGCGCGAGCGCGCACAAGGGCGTTTGTTCTGCCGGCTTGAGCACCATCGTGCAGCCGGCGGCAAGGGCCGCGGCGGCCTTGCGGGTCACCATGGCATAGGGAAAATTCCACGGTGTGATAGCCGCACATACGCCGACCGGCTCCTTGAGCGCCATGATGCGGCGGTCGCCGGCCGGGCTCGGAATCACGTCACCGTAGACGCGGCGCGCCTCTTCGGCGAACCAGTCGACGAAGGAGGCGGCATAGGCTACCTCGCCACGCGCATCGGCTAGGGGCTTGCCTTGCTCCGCGGTGAGCAGCCGCGCGAGGTCTTCGGCATGGTCGAGGATCAGGTCGTGCCAGGCGCGCACCAGGGCTGCGCGTTCCCCGGCCGGGCGCTTGCGCCAGGCTGGCAGCGCTTGCTCGGCGGCCGCGATGGCGCGCTGCGTCTCTTGCTGGCCGGCCGTGGGGACGCGCGCCAGTACATCGCCTGTCGCGGGGTTACGGACTACGAAGGTCTCCTGGGTGTCGGCGTGGCACCATTCGCCGCCGATCAGGCACAGGGGGTTCAGCAGCCTGGGTTCTTGTAGTGAGATCATGTTCGTTATCGATTCAGGTGGGAGTGAGAGGCGAGTAGTTGGGCTAGTCCAGCTCGATCTTGAAGGCCTTGATGAGGCTGTCCCATTTCGCGTAGTCGGTGCGCATCAGCTTGGCGAATGCCTCGGGCGTTGTCCCGGTCGGCTCGATGGCGAGGTCGCGCATCCTGGCCACGATCGCTGGCTGCGCCAGCACCCTTTTCACATCGGCGGAGACCTTATCGACGATCTGCCGGGGCGTGCCCGCCGGCGCGAGCAGCCCGTACCAGCCCACCGGCTCGAAGCCCTTGTAGCCCAGTTCGGCGAACGTGGGCACGTCGGGCAGCACGCCCAGGCGATGCGGCCCGGTCACGGCCAGGATGCGCAGAGACTTGTCCTGGGATCGCGTGGCGGCAGTCGATGCCGAGACAAAGCCGAGCTGGATGCGATCGGAGATCAGATCTGGCAGCATCGGCCCTTCGCCCTTGTAAGGGACATGGGGAATCTGCAGGCGGGCGCTGCTGCGAAGCAACTCGCCATAGATATGCCCGGTGGAACCCGTGCCGAAGGACCCATACGAGAACTTCGCGGGCGCGGCCCTTGCCGCATCCAGCAGCGCAGGCATCGTGCGGTAGGGGCTGCCGGGGGTGACCGCCAGGCCCATGGGCTGGGTGCCGACCTGGGTGATGGCGAGCAGGTCCTTGAACGGGTCGTAGGGCAGCTTCTTGTAGAGACTCTGGTTCTGGACGATGCCGGTCAGGCACAGCAACAGCGTGTAGCCGTCGGGCGCCGCCCGCGTGACGAACTGCGTGGCGATGATGCCGTTGGCGCCGGCGCGGTTGTCGATCACCACGGGCTGCTTCCACATGGCGCCGAGCCGCTCGGCGATGGGCCGCATCAATGCGTCGGCGGCGCCGCCGGCGCCATACGGCACGA
>NZ_BAAILO010000196.1:83584-94243 GCF_054589115.1 Cupriavidus sp. 8B
GCTGCGCCAGCGCGGGCTGCGCGAGCAACCCTGAGAGCGCGAGGAGTGGCAGTAGCAGAGGGCGTGAGGTCATGTTGTCTCCGGATTCTATTGTTCTGGGCGCGGGGCTAGCAGGCTTCCGCTGCGGCCAGGCGCCGCAGCATGCGCCGTGCCGCCAGCGGGGCCCGGTCCACTGCCAGGTCGATCATGGCGAGGTCGGCGCCATCGTTGCCCCAGTTGGCCTGCTGGTTCTCCATCAGCGCTTTGTCTTCCAGGATTGTCTTGTGGAATTGCTCGGCGATCGTTGCGGTGATGCTGTGGTCGTCAAGCGCGAAGTCGCGGTACATGGCGGAAAACTTAAGGTGCGTGGCGTCCGACTCGGGCGTGCAAGGGCCCACTACCCGAATGTTCCTGACCTGGGCGGGATCGGTATTGCCAACTGGCTCCACGGTGATGTTCAGCCGCACGTTGCCACCCGGCCAGAAACGGATGGATTGCGCGCGCTTGATCTCGCTCCAGCCAAACAAGCGCTGGTAGAGCGGCGGCGCCTCGGCCCGCTCCCAGGTGCGGCGTACTTCCACGTGGGTATCGGCGACCTCGGTTTCCGGGCGCGTCTCCGCTACCTCGCGCGTGCCGACCGTCTTCTCGTGGGCGTAGCTGACGTGAGAGAGATCGAGCACGTTCTCGATATTGAACAGGCAAGGCGCGCGCACCTGCAGGGCGCTCGCGGGCTGGCCGGCATAGCGTCCGGATGTGCAGACCTCCGAAAAATCGGGCACCGTGCCGGCGTCGGCCAGCTCCGGCTTGCCCATCCAGATCCAGACGAAGCCGTCGCGCTCGACGATGGGATAGGCACGAACGCAGGCCTGCGGGGGAATCCGTTCCTGCCCGGGAATGCGCACGCACGCACCACTGCCATCGAAGGTCAGACCATGATAGCCACATTGCACGTGGTCGCCGACCAGGGTACCAAGCGACAGCGAGACGCGCCGGTGGCTGCATCGGTCCTCGATGGCCGCGACCGAGCCGTCTTCCCGCCGATAGAGCAGCACCGGGTCGTTCAACAGCGTACGCGCAAACAATGCACGCGCGATCTCGTGGCTCATGGCCGCCACGTACCAGCAGTTCCTGGGGTAGTTCATTTCTTGTCTCCAGTTGCGTGAAATTTGTCCGGTGGTCATAGGTCAAGCACGAGGCGGCCGCCGCCGAGGCTGCGCGAACAGCAGATCATCATCACATAGCCTTTCTGTCTTTCAGCGGCATCCAGCACGCTGTCACGGTGGTCCGGCGCGCCCTCGATGACACGCGCCGCGCAGGTGCCGCAGAAGCCTTCGCCGCACGAGTAGGGGACATCGGCGCCGGCGTCCAGCGCCACGTCGAGGATCGATCTACCTGCCGGGACGTGCAGCGTCATGCCCGACCTGCACAGCTCGACCGTGAACGACGCCGCCTCCGCCAGCGGGGAGCCCTCTTGCGACGGCGCAACCGCTTTAGCCTTGAAGTACTCCACATGCACCTGGTGCGGCGGCAATGCATCTGTTGCCCGCTCGAAAGCCGCCAACATGGGCGAGGGCCCGCAGCAATAGAAGTGCGCGTCACGGCCGCCGGTGCGGACCGCGCTATCGAGGTCCAGTAGGCCTTGCTGTTCGTCATCGAAATGCAGGTGCACACGCCCCGGCCCGCGCGCCTCCCAGCGTTGCAGCAGGTCGAGAAACGCTGCATGCCGCCGGGTCCGCGTCGCGTAGTGGAGGATCCATTCGCGCCCGAGTTGTTCAAGGCGCTCGATCATGGCGAGCAGCGGCGTGATCCCGATGCCGCCGGCTACCAGGACGGTGCGGTGTCGCCCTTCGTCCAGCCGGAAGTTGTTGCGTGGCGCGCCGATCTTCAACCTGTCGCCCACGCGCAGCGTTTCGTGGAGGTATATGGAACCGCCTCGGCTGGCCGGGTCCCGGTGTACGGCGATGAGATAGTGCTGGCGCTCGCCCGGCGCATTGAGCAGCGAGTAGTGCCGGAGCAATCCGCCGGGCAGTTGCAGCGCGATGTGGGCGCCGGCGTCAAACGCGGGAAGCTCCTGGTTGTCCAGATGACGCAATTCGAATGCGAGCACGTCGGCAGCGGCGAGCGAAACGCTGTGGACCTGGACGTCCAGGAGTGTGTGTTGGGGGAGCATCTGGGGCCTTTTCTGCTGTCTCTTGAATACCGCACTGGCTGCGCACCCTGCATGTGATACGTCGCGAGGGATGCCGTACGGCTTGTCCTTTGCGATAATTAAACACGTAAAATTAAATGGAGGTCAAGGTGGATTTCAAGGACGAGAAGGCGCGATCAAGGGAATCCCGCGTCAGCAAAGGCGCGGCGGACAGGTGGAGGGACGCTGCGCCGGGTAAACACCGAGCCCGCGTTTGTGCCCCGGCTATTGCGACGTAACGCATCGTTCGCACGAAGGTCCCTGTGTTAACATCGCCGCCGGCTACCATACTTTTGCAATGCCAATGAATTCCAGAGCCACGCCCAAGCGCAAGCCGTCACCCGGCATCGAGCAGGAAACCGTCGCCGAAGCGGGCGCGGCGGAATCGGTCGCGCGGCGCACGACCGGCAAGCGGGCACGTTCGGCCGAGGAGAAGGAGGCAGTCCGGCAAGCGCTGATCGACGCCGGGCGGCGTGCCTTTGCCGAGAACGACTATGCGAAGGTCTCGCTAAGGAGCATTGCCGCGGAAGCGGGCTACACGCCTGCCGTGGTCTACCACTATTTCGCGGACAGGCAGGCGCTCTTTCGGGCCGTGCGGGAAACAGACCTGGCCGCGGCGGTGGATTTGCTGGGCGCCACCATGGAGAATTCGCCGGATCCGGCCACGCGCCTGCGCAGGCTGCTCGTGGCGATGCTCAAGCATTGGCGCGCGCACTTCGAGCAATACGAGATTCTGTTTTCCGGCTCCCGCCGGCAGCCGGCGCAGCGAGTCGGTGAGGGGACCCCGTTCGGCCGCACGGACGTGGCGACGCGTGCCTACCAGCTCTATCAAACCGCGGTGCGCGATTTTTTCGAAACGCTGCCCCGGCATCCGATGCCGCTCAAGCTCGCCACCGACAGCATCGTCGTGGCGATCCATGGCGCCGTTGCCGTGCCCATGCACCTGGAGACCATGAAATGGTCGGCCGGGGAGAAACTGGCAACTGCGATCGCGGATGCCTTCATGATGGCCTGGGCCACGGCGGCGAGCGAGCCGGCCGAGCCCTGATGGAGCCGGTGGCGCCGCCTAGTGCCGGCGTAATGACGAATCGGACTCAGCGGGTGCGTCGGGCGCGCGCATGCTGGCACCACTCTCCGCGGCAATGGTCTCGACGCAAGCGATCAGTCCCGGTGCGACCGTGTTGCGCAGGAATGCCTCGGGCAGCTTGAACGCCGGCCCGCCACAGTTCATCGCGTAGATATCGCCATTCGGCATCACGATCGGTACCGCGATCGCATTGATGTCCGGATGCCATTCGCCGAGCGAGATCGTGTAGCCGTGCTGATTGAAGTGCGCGATGGCAGGATCCAGCCCCGCGGCATCATCGGGCCAGCGATTGCCGCCCGCGACTTGCAAGCCACCGATCAGAGTCTGGCGGGAAGTGGAATCCAGCGCGGCCATATAGGCTCGGCCCAGCGCCGAGCTCGCCAGGCCGAGGCGGCCGCCGATGCCTATGCGCATCACGATGGCGGCCGACATCGGACGCGCCGTTTCGATCAGCACCATCTCCAGCCGGTCGCGCACGCCCAAGTGCATGCTGACCCCTACCTGCTCGGCAAAGCGGTGCATATGTGGCCTGGCCAATGCACGAAAATCCATCCGATCCAGAAAGGCCGTCGCGAAAGCCATAACGCCGGGGCCAAGCTCGAAGCGATCCGAGTTGGGCGCCTTGCGCATCAGGCCGGCGCCGAGCAGGGTCGTGACGAGCCGGGAGGCCGTCGGCTTTGGAATGCCGGTTCCCTCGGAGATTTCCTTCAGCGTCACGGGCGCCGGCGCGCTCGCGGCGTACCGCAGGACCGTTAGCCCACGAGCCAGGGCGCTGACCTCTCCCTCGGCAGCGTCGCTCGAACGAGTCTCAGTCATAGGTTCTTTGAGTAACTTTTCCTTGCTCCATTATACGCTCGCGATGCCTGAAAAATGAAACGCTGGCACATCCTATAGGCGTAAACACTGCCTATTTCGGCCTTGTACTCGTCTCTGTCTGTCGTAAAATGAAATTACGTTTCATTATAAATGTTCCAACAATGCCACTAACCATCTCTCCGATCCACCACGACTTCGTTGCCCGGGCTGAAGGCCTCGACCTTTCCCAGCCACTCGCCCCGGGCGATGTTGAAGCGATAGACCATGCCATGGACACCTATGGCGTATTGGTGTTTCGCAAGCAGCCGCTGGCGCCGGAGGCGCAGCTGGCCTTCGCGCGGCACTTCGGCCCGCTTGACCTGGGCTTGCGCAAGGTCTCCAGGTCGGCCAACCGGCTGCATCACGAGGAGCTTCTCGATATCTCCAATGTGGATGAACAGGGCCGGGTGGCGGATAGAAATCATCGGAAGATCGTCGGCAATCTCGCCAACCAGCTTTGGCATAGCGACAGCTCGTTCCAGGATCCCGCCGCGCGCTATTCGATGCTCTCTGCGGCGGTCCTGCCGGACTGGGGCGGGGAAACGGAGTTCTGCGACCTGCGCGCTGCCTACGACAGCCTGCCGCAGCGGTTGAAGTCCGAGATCGAAGGGCTACAGGCCGAGCACTACGCGCTGCACTCGCGCTTCATGCTCGGGGACGATCAATACACGGAAGAACAGCGCAACGCGTTGCCGCCGGTGACATGGCCGCTGGTTCGCACGCATCCCGGGTCCGGGCGCAAACTGTTGTTCATCGGCGTGCATGCCAGCCGCATCGTTGACATGACAGTGGCCGAGGGCCGGATGCTGTTGATGGACCTGCTGGAACACGCGACACAGCCGCAGTTTGTCCATCGCCATGAATGGCAGGTGGGTGACCTCGTCATCTGGGACAACCGGTGTACGCTCCACCGCGGGCGCCGCTACGACCTGTCGGCACGGCGTGAATTGCGGCGTACCACGACGCTCGACGTGCGGTAAGCCACAGGTAAGTGCCAAGGGAAGACCAGACATCACCGACGAGCGCGAGATCGCTCGCACCAAGGAGACAGCAGTGCATCTCAACCGCATCCTCGCGGCAACCGTCTTGCTTGCCCAGATGTTCGCGGCCGGCTCGTCGCTTGCAGCCCAGCCCGATCCCGCCAGCGGCTACCCGAATGCGCCGGTGCGCCTGATCGTGCCATTCCCCGCCGGCGGCCCGACCGATTCGCTGGCGCGGCTCATCGCTCAGAAGCTGCAGGATAAGTGGAAGCAGAGCGTTATCGTCGACAACAAGCCGGGTGCCGGCACCGTGATCGGCACCGACGCGGTGGCCAAGGCGCCCGCGGACGGGCTGACGCTCGGCATGGCCATTTCCGCGTACACCATCAACCCCTCGGTGCGGACCGGCATGCCGTACAACACGTTGAAAGACTTGACGGGCGTGACGCAGCTGGCTGCCGCGCAGATGGTGCTGGTAGCTGCGCCCGGCACGCCGTTCAATACCATTCCGGAATTGGTGGCCTATGCGCGCGCGCATCCCGGCAAGCTGAGCTACGCTTCCCCCGGAGCCGGCACCGGCACGCATCTCGCTGGGGAGCTGTTCAAGAATGCGGCCAGGATCGATATCGTCCACGTTCCCTACAAGGGCAGCGGGCCCGCGCAGACCGACGTGATTGGCGGGCGGGTGGAGCTGATGTTCGATGTCCTGCAGTCCGCGTTGCCCATGGTGCAGTCGGGCCGGCTCAAGGTGATCGCGCTGACCTCGGCCAGACGCGATCGTGGCTTCCCGCAGTACCCGGTGATCGGGGAGACCATTCCCGGATTCGAAGTGACCAGCATGTTCGGACTGATCGCTCCCGCAGGCATACCTGCGGGAATCCGCAAGAGGATCCAGGTCGATGCGGCTTCAGTGGTGCACTCTGCCGAGGTCACCGACAAGCTCGGCGCGCTGGGCATGGTGCCCGTGGGATCTTCGCCAGAGGCGTTCAACGGCTTTATCCAGGCAGAGATCGTCAAATGGGGGAAGGTCGTCAAGGCCAACGACATTCACATCGAGTAAGCGGGCATGCAAGAGCGGCCACAAGGCCCCAACGCGCGTTCCGACACGGCACGCTACGATATGGTAAGCGGTATTCCAGGCTGGGCGGCTCACGCCGCAGGAGATGGTGCGTCGCCACGTGTTGGGCATTGGTCGCGAGCCGAATCGATTGCGCCTAATCTCGCAGCCGCCGCGCGAGCATCCCGAACCGTTGCAGGACCCCATGCTGTGCCGCGCCTGCGGTGAGCGACCAACCACGCGCGTTATGCCCGCGAGCGGCTCGCCAGGAGCAGCGGCCTCATGGCCAACGGCTACGAGCCTTTGGACTTGCGACGTCTCAGCGCGTGCACTGAAGCAATGGGGGGCACTACCGCCGACCAAGGCGTCAATCGTGACGCCCTGGCCAGGAAGGCACTGGCTGGCAGAGCCTTCAATGATTCCATTTGCCGACATGGGGATTCCCTGATGCTTCAACGCGACCGTTGCGCCAGAACTGGCCAAGCGCTTCACCTGTTGACGGAAGCCGTTAAAAAGCCCGGGACGGTCTTTGCCAGGGCCAAGACACACGTCGCTGGCCAATCCATGGAAACTGCCGCTGAGCGAGTTCGTGGAATTCCTGGTTCAAGAGGGCGACGCGCACTTGCACGACACTGTTTGCTCCCGCACGACTCCAACGCATATGTTGGCTTTTACACATGCGACGGCCAACGATTCGATTGATAGATGACTCGACGAAGCCGGTCGCGATTCGTAGGCCGACACGCTGCCGGGTGCGATAGTCGATCAGCGACTCAAGATGGCTATTGAGGTAACTGATCAAATCTATGAGCTTGCAGCGCGCCTGTTTGGCTTCGCGGCTTGAGTTCAGGTCAAGTCTTTCGCGCAGCTCAAGCAGACGACACAGTTCCTTACCGAGCTTCTGCCAACGCACCGTTTGCCCGGTCCACACGAAGCTGCGAAGGCGAACAAACAGATCCCAAAGTTCGAATGCCGATCCGTTGGCCGTAAGCCACCCATACGCCAAAGGCGTAATAGCTTGATCGACGTGTCGCAGCATTCGACCGATGTGCGCCCAGTCGAGAACCCATTCGGTGTCGAACGGAAGGTCGTCAGCAACCCCGGCAAGATCCAGGTCGCCATCAGTCACGACACAGACGTCGTTGGGATCATCGTATCCGCTGTCCTCCAGGAATTTTGTCATTTCTTCCTGCAATCGCTTGGTGCGCGGAATGGCGGAAGCCCAGACCCGTGGTTGTCTGCCAGTCTGGCCTAATGCCGCAACGACGACATCTATCGACGATGAGCTTCTGCCTGCCCCCGCGCGATTGTCCTTGCCGGCTCCCTTGCCATTGCTTCGCGCCCGCCTCACATAGCCGACATCAATGCCCAGCTCGGCAATCGGCTTTATCTCCTCGCACCACCGCCGCACGGGCTGTGCATGCTGGAGGGATTTGCCGACGGCCATTGTGTGATTGCGGATGGTCACGTGACTGTCGCGTCCGGACGTTGGCAACAAGAGGTCCATGACCTGCTTGGCCTGCCGGTAGGGCATAGTGGCGCCGAGTTCGGCATGCAGCCAGCGCAACTCGCCTGTGCTCGGTTCCTGAAGGTAATTCTTGAGCGGCGACACGTACCTCGATCCGTCAGCACCACACTTACATGCTTTCCATCGATCGAGGCAGTAGAAGACCTTGCCGAGCGTGGTCTTCAGTTCGGAGCAATGCCCGTCGTGCACGCGATGGAGCGCGCCGCAGACCTTACAAGCTCGCTGCGACACGCAGTAGCGATCGAGCTGCTCTACGACAAATTCTTGCTGGACGCAATTGAGTAACGAATTGCCTTCTGCAAGGGACAAACCGACGTCGCCGGAGGCTTGGCTGCGGTCGACGCGGTGAAACCGCATCACCTCAACCCGTTTTGCCACCGTGCCATCGCCTTCATCGAATTCGAGAACGATCGTGCATCGCATGTCGGCTCTCCGTCTCTTTGATACCGAGACGATACTCCAATGCAGGGCGGCATCCCAGGCCTTTTAACGGCTTCCCTCAACAAGCGGAGTGCCGGCTGCGCTGGCAAGCTGCGGTAAAGGCCGGCGGTCTCGACAATCACCATGCGTACGTCATCTTCCAACACACTGCCCGACTACGAGGTCTACGCCATCCACTACGCACGGATGCCGCGCGACCGTGCCGATAATTTTTTGGCGACGATCCGCACCGATTTCCGCCGGCCGCAGGCTTAGCGCCACCAGGCTGTCGATCGGGCAACGCAGCAGCTCGCGTCGGCGGCGCGCCGTCGTCGTGGCATTGAAGCCGATGTCGACCAGGATGTTGCGACCGCCACTGTGCACCAGTCACACGAAGACATCCATCGGCATGGGTCCGGTGGCGCTGGCGGCGATGCACGGTGACAGAGACGGCATCACATTGTGGGACCGGTCGCGTCAAGCGGCACGATGAATAATGCGAAATCGCTATGTCACGGTCATCGCTTTAGCGCGGCAGTCAGACGATACGGCGCTGGTGCGACGGCTTTGCTCACATATTGCTTCGCGCCCGGTGGGCATTCGTTCTGAAAGGCGCGAGGCGCGGTCAACGCACTTTGCAGAAAATCGCGGTAATGAAGGGCGCGACATGGTGCACTACGGCGTCGCTGCCTGCTTGTCGCACGCGCTTTTCCACCAATTCCGTGCGGCCGATGACGACCGCGCCGTAGGCAGACTCCGCAAGGGGCTGGCCGCTCCCCTGTTTGAACATCGGGTCGTCTTTCTCATAGCCAAGCACAACATAGACGCGAAAGTCGAATGCTCTCAGGTCGATGTCTTTCGCAAGTTTAAAGGCATTGATCGAGTTCGGTTCGACGCGCATCGGATTCGGTTCGATATACCGGTTCTCCATAAGTGGAGCAATGAACGCGTGTCCGGTCGATTTGCAATCGAGTTGCGCATCTATCGCGAAAGCATGTGACAAGCCCGGAGCTAGCGCGATTAATGCAATCGCTGCGGTCAGCGTGACGCGATTGGTTTTGACAATGTGCTTCATTGTGTCCTTGCCCGGCGAGCGATGCGCCCGCCGCAACAAGACCTGGCTAAGCGCGGATGCATGCCTCATCTTTGCAGCATAGCCCTCGATTCTAGGGGCAGAAATGCTCCTTGCGTGGTGGTGGGTGGCCCACGTGGAGCACATTCACCTCGTGGTATCGCACCCGCTACCCGCGCGTAGAAATCGGCACCTATTTGGGCAATATTGCGTGGGCAGTCTGAGCGCCGTGTGGTTGCGGCCGCGCTCAAGCCTGTCTACACGGTTGCCACGGTTGAGGCCGCCGAGGCGGCGCTGTTGGCCTTCGAGCAAAGCGACTGGGGCAAGCGCTACCCGCCGATTGCAGCCTCCTGGCATCGCGCCTGGGACCGCGTGATTCCATTCTTTGCGTTCCCGCCGGCCATCCGCAAGATCATCTACACCACGAATGCCATCGAGAGCATCAACGCGCAACTGCGTAAGCTCATCAAGACCCGCGGGCACTTCCCGAGCGATGAAGCGGCCACCAAACTGCTGTGGCTAGCCTTGCGCAACATCACCGGCAAGTGGGGCAGCGCCACGCACGACTGGAAAGCCGCCATGAACCAGTTCGCGATCCTCTACGAGGATCGCTTCACACAACCCCATCGCTGAGATAGGATCAAAGGCCTGCCCGGCAGGCAGGCCTTTAGCCTTGCACACAAAAATCCTGACACCCCCGAGTTAACAGGGGCAACGCCCAGACTGTTGAGCGTAAACGTCAGGTCACCGCCCGACACCCAGATTTATGCAACGACGCTCTTCATCACAACGGCAGTAATACACACTTTTTATCGCAAATATTGCTGCCAATCTGGCAATACACCGTGGCGATACATCGCCCAGGAATGCACGCACTCGATCGGCGCGTCGCCCACTGCGGCCATCGACTGCACGCCCTGGTCGCGAATTAAGCTGCTGCTCTTCTTTCCAGTTCCGTGGGGAGCTCCAGGGTGCTTCGGTCGGACTGGGGTACCGAGCTGGCCTGGCGGTGAACATCGTGGGTCACGAACCCCCGTTTGCTGCTTGGCACTTCGAATCAGTCCCGAAGTGCGAACGAAGCCCCAATGTCTTCCAGGCCGCAATCCTCCATCGCGTCAATGCTGAATTCGTAGTCCTTGTGGTGTCCCTCGTAAGGCTTCTTCTTGTAGATCAGGTGCGCCACTTTGATCGAACAACCATGGGCCGCCTCTTCGGCAAGACGGAACAAGGGATCTGTCTTGCGTTGATCTGCGGGAACCTGCGCAAGTAGCGTTTTGATGAAGAGGGCGTGCTTCTGACGATTCGCAAGCAGATTGGTGATCGCGCGTGTACGACTTGAGTACTGAATGTCCTTGGCACGCTCCGATACGTCAAGCAATGTTGATAATATCGCCATCCGTGGGCAATGTGACTGCGCGAAAAAAGGCCGGCATATCTGCCGGCCAAGCGTCCTTGCGCCCAGTGAACAAAGGCAAGGTCGATATGACTTGTCT